>NZ_CAUVXI010000001.1:0-3813 GCF_963555845.1 Protofrankia sp. Cas8
GATCGAGGTCCTGTCCAACCGCCTGCGTGCGCAGCCGCCGGCGGAGGTTCTACCGTTACTCGCCGGCAGGTTGCGATCACTGTTGCGGGGCCGCGATCAGCCCGTCCCGACCTGATCGTCCATTTTTGATCATTCGGTACTTACTATCGATATTCTATAGTTTCTTGGCTGTGATGGGCGTCACGACATATTGCGATCAAGGAGGTGTGACGGTTGGTTGACGATCATGAAAGCGCACCCTTCGCCACCGCGGACGGCGGCCTGACCACCGGCAGCCCGCCGGCGGCGCAGACGGGCTCCCACCGGTTCGCCCAGCACGTTCCCCTGATTCGAGAAGCTGGAAGGCGAGGACTGTGACCGCGATGTCGCCATCGGCTCCCTCGGCGGTCATGACCCGAGCGTTGGAGGTCGGGATCGTCGTCGCCGACCTGGCCGGTATGGTCTGCTTCTACACCGAGGCGCTGGGATGTAGTGAGGTACGCCGTTCCGATGTCCCGGCCGAGCTCAACGCGCAGCTGGGCCTGGGCGGGGCGACCACGGTGGTCTGGCTACGCACGCCGTGGGGAGAACGGATCAAGCTGGTGCGTCCCACCGCCGACACGGCTGCGGTCACCCCCGCCGTGCCGATCGCCACCCGCCGCGGCCTTGCCTACCTGACCCTGTACGTCACCGACGCCGCAGCGGTCGCCGAGCGGATGCGCCACGGGGGAGCGAGCCCGCGCTCGGACCCGGCGCTGGTCGAGGCGAGCGGGCGGCGGATCGCCTTCTGGGCCGATCCCGAGGGTAACGTCATCGAGCTGGTCGAGGATCTTCGGCAGGCCTGATGAGCCCGGCCTGATGAGCCCGGCCGGGTGAGCCCGGCTGCGCGGGTCGGGCACACTTCCCGGACTTTCTGTTGACAACACATAGTTAGTGCCATGTAATGGCCGTCACATCAATGACGGCCACCACATGGATGTCCGTACTGGCGCCTGGCGTCAGGGGAGAAGGGACGCGTCGTGCAGAGCTGGGTCGCAGACTGGGAGCGCAGCCCGCGGCTGCCGCATTACACCAGGGCAAACGCGGGCGAGACGCTGCCCGAGCCCGCGAGCCCGCTGGGCTGGACGCTCGCCTATGTGCACGTGCTGCGGGCCTGGCGGCAGGGCTTCATCGACATCGGCGTCTACCGCGAGGATGAGCTGTCGATCGACCGGCCCGAGATCGCGGGGCTCTTCGGGAGCTACTTCTACCTGAACCTGTCCCACATGAGGCTGTTCTCCCTGCGCCTGGGCATGCCGGTGGAGCAGACCGACCTGGCCTTCGTCGGCCAGCGCCCCGACATCCCCGCCTACGTTTTCCATCCCGACCATGTGGACGCCGAGCGCTCGGCGGCTGCCGGCGCCTCGGTGCAACGGTTGCTCGCGGTCACGGAGTTCACCGATGCCGTGGCGGACCGCGAGCGTGTGCGGGCGATGCGCCGTGACCGGCCCGACCTCACGGCCCTGTCCGACGCCGAGCTGGTCGCCCGGGCCCGGGCGCTGCTCGACGAGAGCGAGAAGAGCATCTTCTACCGGCACCTGGTCTCCACCCTCCCGGCGAGCTTCGGGCCCGGCATCCTCGGACCGCTGTGCGAAAGCGTGGGCCGCGGTGGCGATCTGCTCGATCTGATCAGCGGCATCGGCGACATCGACTCCGCCTCGCCGGCGGTGGGGTTGTGGAACCTGTCGCGCATCGTGGTGGGGTCCGGCGAGCTGGCCGCGTTGTTCGACAAGGGCTCGGCCACGGTGGCCGCCGCGCTGGACACCGATGCCACCGGCGACGTCGGTGCGTTCCGCGATGCCTTCGCCGCGTTCCTCGGCGACTACGGTGATCGCGGTCCCAACGAGTGGGACATCCACTCCCTGCCGTGGGAGGTGGACCTGACCGCGGCGCTCACCCTGGTCGACCGGCTCCGCAACAGCCCGGAGTCGCACTCGCCGGCGGTGCGCCACGAGGCACTCGCCGCCCGCCGGACACAGACCGCGGCGGAGATCCGCACGGTGCTCGCCGACAACGCGCAGGCGCTGGCCACGTTCGACGTGGGCATGCAGGCCGTCGACGTCTGGATGCCCGCGCGGGAACGCACCAAGGCCAACTGTGTCGCCGCCCTGCACGAGATCCGGATGACAATCCGTGAGCTCGGTCGCCGCGGTGTCGTGGCCGGCCGTTTCGGTCGGCCCGAGGACGTCATGATGCTGCTCGCGGATGAGCTCGACGCCTACCTCGCCGACCCGGCCCGCTTCACCGAGGTCATCGCACAGCGGCTGGTCGAATACGGCGAGCTCGCCGAGCTGGAGCCGCCGTTCTTCGTCGCGCAGGACCCCGACATCGAGCGCTGGCCGCGCCGGGACCGGGAGCGTCCGGAGCCGGCGATCGTGGGGGATGTGTTCACCGGCGTCGGAGGCAGCCACGGGACCTATACCGGCCGCGTTCGGGTGGTCACCGATCTGGCCGAGTGTGACGCTCTCGAACCCGGCGAGGTCCTCGTCTCCCCGATCACGGACGCGGCGTGGACGCCGCTGTTCCTCGTGGCCGGCGCGGCCGTGGTGGACGTGGGTGGGCTCAACAGCCACGCGGTCGTGGTCTGCCGGGAGCTCGGCATCCCGTGTGTCATCTCGGTGGGGGACGGCACGTCGCGGCTGCGCGACGGTGTTGAAGTGACTGTGGACGGCAACGCCGGCACTGTCACGGTGCTCTCGGCCGCGCCCCTGGCCGCCGCAGGCACCACCGGAGTCTGAGCCCCGTCCGCGTGTCATCGTCCACCCGCGTTTCGTCGCCCGCCCGGCGTCTGAGCCCGTCCGCGTGTCATCGTCCACCCGCCCGCATATCGGGTCTGTACTCCTGAACCACTCGCAGTGGGTGATGTACCGCAGCCCTGGGTGGACAGAATCGGTGACGGAGAAGCTCCGGGCTGATGTCGCACGGCTCGTGGTGGTGCCGCTCGCGTACACCATCACCGATGGGCGACAGGGTGACGGACACGGTCGCAGACGACAAGGTGGCGGATGATGGCTGATCAGGAATATGACCGGGGATTTCAGCCCAGTCGAGGACTCCTGATAGGCGGGGGTCTGCTCGTCGGGATCGGTGGCCTGTTGGGGGCGACGGGCATGGTTGTGCTCAGCGTCGCGGTGGTGTCGGCGACCCGGCGGTGGGCGGAGCAGCTGGAGGTGCCGCCCAGCGAGATCGCGAAACTCAAGGTGGCGCAGGCCAGGGCGGCCACCTCAGCGGCCACATCAGCTGGCGCCGACGCCTGGCGCGGTGGAACTCCGAGCGGCTCGCCGTCCTCGCCGTCCTCGCCGTCCTCTCCGTCCTCTCCGTCCTGACGGCGGCCCGGCCGCTCTTTGGGGTTCGCCGTTCGGACGGCGGCCCGGCCGCTCTTTGGGAACGATGTGAATCTGGTGCTGTGGGAAGAGCATCAGATTCACATCGTTGAGCCGTGCGGGTGGGATGACCCGTCGTGCTCGCGACAGTGGCGTTTGGATCTCCCAATGAGGGCTTACCGTCGGGAACCGTGAGTGTCTATGCTCAATCCCGACGCCGAGTGGGAGAGTGCATGGCCGATCAGATCATGCTGGGCAAGACGGCCCGGGTCACTGGGACGATCATGCCGGGTGTAGTGGGCGAGGTGATGGTCTCCGTGCGCGGGGGTGCGGAGGCGTTCCACGCCTATGCCGCTGAGGACGGTGTGACGATCGCGGTCGGAGCGCGGGTTCTCGTCGTGGAGTATCACCCACCCCGTACCGTGTTCGTCACCAGATTGTGAATACGCCGGTGCTGTTCCCGCCGGTGCTG
>NZ_CAUVXI010000001.1:3838-20997 GCF_963555845.1 Protofrankia sp. Cas8
CCGGTGCTGTTCCTGCCGGGCCGGCCGGTGTATTCCCGTAATCTCGGCGGTCCATGATCTCAGCAGAGGAGATCCAGTGATCCCGATCCTCATCGCAGCGGGTGTGGGCACCATCTTCGTCGTGGGCATCGTCAAGTTGATGTGGCGCGTGGCGGAACCTAATGAAGCATTGATCATTTCAGGTTTACGAGCATACCGGAACCCGGACAATGCCGTGGCCGAAAGCCTCGGTTTCAAGATTGTGACCGGGAAGGGAGTCCTGGTCATGCCGGGCGGACAGAATGTCCGTCGCCTCTCCCTGGACCTGCAGGCCGCCCAGTTGAGCGTCGACTGCGTCACCCAACAGGGAATCCCCGTGGGTGTGCGCGGTGTAGTGATCTTCAAGGTCGGGGACGATTACGCCTCGATCGCCAATGCCGCCCGAAGGTTCCTCGACCAGCAGAACAAGATGGAAGCCCGGGTGCACAATGTGTTCGCCGGTCATCTCCGGGCGATGGTCGGCCAGCTCACCATCGAGGATATGATCAGGGATCGGGAGAAGTTGACGGCCCTGACCCGGGCGAGTTCCGGCACGGAGATGCAGAAACTCGGCCTGATCGTCGACTCCCTGCAGATTCAGGAGATCGACGACCCCACCGGCTACATCAAGAACCTCGGGCGTCCTCATGTCGCCGCCGTGGCCTCCCTGGCGCGGATCGCCGAGGCCCAGGCCGATCGGGAGGCGACCGAACAGGAGCAGATCGCCGCCGCGCTCAAGGCCGAGGCCGCTCGGAACAGCGCGATCAAGCAGTCGGGTTTCCAGGCCGAGGTCGACGAGGCCGCAGCGCGGGCGCAGCAGGCCGGCCCGCTGGCCGAGGCAACCGCCCACCAGCAGGTGGTGGTCGAGCAGACCAAGGTCGCCCAGCTGGAGGGTGATCGGGAGGAACAGCGCCTACAGGCGACGGTCCGCAAGCCGGCGGACGCCCGCGCCTACGAGCAGACCACCCTGGCGCGTGCCAGTCGCGACGCACAGATCAGCGCGGCGGAGGCGAGCGCCCAGGAGACAACGCTGGTGGCTGCGGCGCAGGCCGAGTCGACCCGGATCATCGGGGATGCTGACGCTCATGCCCGGCGCGCGATCGGTGAGGCTGATGCCGCCACCCTGGCGGCGAAGGGACTGGCGGCGGCTGAGGCGATCAGGGCACGGGCGGACGCCCTTTCGGTGAACCAGGATGCGGTGATCGGCCAGCAGCTCGCCGAGCAGTGGCCAGCCATCGT
Organism: Protofrankia sp. Cas8; assembly: GCF_963555845.1. NCBI lineage: Bacteria > Bacillati > Actinomycetota > Actinomycetes > Frankiales > Frankiaceae > Protofrankia > Protofrankia sp. Cas8. Next base: position 5,096 of record NZ_CAUVXI010000001.1, read on the forward strand.
CGAGGCGGCGGCGAAGCCCTTCGGCGACGTCGACCAGATGATTCTCCTCAACGGCGCGACCGGTATCGCCGAACTGCTGACCCAGGCGTTATCCCAGGGCAGCGCAGGCCTTCAGCTCGCACGGTCGCTGCTCTCGGGCCAGTCACAGTCCGGCCAGTCACAGTCCGGCCAGTCACAGTCCGGCCAGGCACCGGCCGGTCGTTCACCGGCCGACAACGGATCCGTGAGCATTCCGGCACCGAAGGTCGACATTTCCGTACCGAAATCCGCCACCCTGGACACCGCCTTACCGGCCGAGGAATCCGACGACGTGTAGCCCACCCGCGTCCCGACCTTCTGGGTGATCCGGCCGAGCCGCTGGATCGGGACAGATCGGGCAGCGCGACCGAGCCGTGTCGGCCGTCGTCGGGACGCCGTCGGTTGTCTTCAGGCCCGTCGTCCATGCCTCGGCCACCGTGGCGAGGTCGCCCTCAGCCCGCGGCGACGGGGCTACCAAGGATGTAGCGGAATGGTCACGCCACGGAAAAGGCCGCCCGAGGGCGAACTCAGCGAGATGGACAAGAAGTGCAACGCCGAGCTCTCCGCTCTTCGGGCACCCGTCGAGCGAATCGTCGCGCAATTCAAGTCGTGGCGCATACTCCATACCGACTATCGATGCCCATACCACACCTACCACGATGCATACGATGCGACTCGTGGATTATTTTTCTTTTCAATTTCATGGGGTTTTGAATAACCCGCTGGATTGCCGTAGCGGCTGGATCGTTCAATTCGCCCAGAATCCCGCCACGCGGCCGGCATCGTCGAAGCCGAAGAAGGAGACCCCTGCCTTGTTAGTCGGCAATCTGTCCGCGCCGTCAGTCCCCAGCGCTACGTTGATCTTCTGTGTACTCCACTTTGTAATATCCAGACAGAGTTCCGCAAGTTGCTCGGAGCTGAAGAACGAGCGAGCCTGCGCGGCAACGGTTTCAGACAGCGAATCCGGACGGGTGATGAACGCGTCCGTGATCCGCAACGCGACCTTGAACCGTTCCGGTAGATCACTCCGTTCGTAGAAATCGATCTTCGCGGTCATTGTCTCGTCGACACCGGCCGCTTGGGCATCCGCCAGCCGCAGTGTCTGACAGATACGGCATCGGTGCGTCCGGGCGCAACGCAGTCGGACGAGTTCCGTCGTCACCGAATCCAGGGCCTGGCCGCGTACCACGGCGTCCTGATACGTCGCGAGCACCTTCCGCATGGGAAGGTCGAGGTGCGGCTCGCTCTTCGCGGTGTCGGCCACGGCTGACGTCGGAGCAGGCGCCGCTGCCGCTTCAACGACTGGCGCCAGCAGGACCTGCGCGACCATCTGCAAACGTTGGGTGAATTCGATGGCATACAGCGCGCCGACGAAATCGGACAATTCTGTGCGCCCCAGCTGGTGAGCCAAGACGTCGAGCGCCGCCGTCGTCATCCCGCTGACATCCATGACGAACTGTTCGGCGAAGGCCAGGCATTCGCGTTCCACGGGCGAGAAGTGCGTCGACGTCGGATACGCAGGAAGATCATCGATCTTCGCCTCGGAAAGATCTCCAGTGCGAGCCGCCGGGGACCGGGCCGCTTCGCCGGCCCGGTTACCGATTAGGCAAGCCACCCGTAGCCGCATGAGTTCGAGCAGCGCCGGTTCGGCAGTACGCCAGGCGTGTTCGTTGACGCGGTCCAGCAACTGGGTGGCGTCCGGACGGAGAGCGCACAGCTGGCCGGGAAGCCGCCATATCGAATGATCCGCAAGGCCGATGTCGGCCGAAACCAAGTTACTGATCATAGAATAAAATTACCATCGCCGGCCAGGGCGCCACAGCCCATCGCCCCAGTCGTAGCGTGCGGGTGGAACCCGGACGCGGCGGTCCTTGACGACTTTCGTCATCCCTGATTGTCTACATGGTTACTGGATTTGTCATCAAGTAAATAACTCGGGATGGTTAACGCGGTGCGCAATGCGCGCCCACCCCGGGAGCCGAGGGCGGGAGATATCAGATGGGTAAGCTGGATGGCCGGGTCGCGTTGATCACCGGAGCCGCACGTGGGCAGGGCCGAGCGCACGCGGTGGCGCTGGCCGGCGAAGGTGCGGACATCATCGCGACCGATCTCTGCGCGGACATCCCGGTGTGCGACTACCCGCTCGCCACCCTCGAGGATCTTGCCGAGACCGGGCGCCTGGTCGAGAAGCTCGGTCGGCGGGTGGTGGCCCACCAGGTCGACGTCCGGGACGCACCGGCCATGCGGGCCGCGGTGGACAGCGGGGTGGCCACGCTTGGGCGACTGGACATCGTGGTCGCCAACGCCGCGATCGCCCCCATCGGAGCGGACCCCCGGCACGACCCGGACGAGCTGTGGGCGGCGACGCTCGACACCAACCTCACCGGCGTCTGGAACACGCTCGCACCGGCAATCCCGCATCTGGTGGCCGGGGCACGTGGCGGGGCCATCGTGCTCACCAGCTCCACTGCTGGGCTCAAGGGCATTGTCAACGGCTCGGTGGGCGCCACCGCCTACACCGCAAGCAAGCACGGGGTGGTCGGCATCATGCGGGCGTTGGCTCTGGAGCTCGCGCCACACTCGATCCGGGTCAACACCGTGCATCCGACCGGCGTCAACACCCCGATGATCCGTAATGAGCACATCGAGCGGCACCTCCAGCAGGGGCCTGAGCGCGGCGCGAGTATGGCCAACCCGCTGCCGGTCCCCGCGCTCGAACCCGAGGACATCGCTGACGCCGTGCTGTGGCTGGTCTCCGACGCGGCGAAGTACGTCACCGGCGTCGCGTTGCCGGTCGACGCCGGCTTCACCGCGAAGTAGACGCGAAGTAGACGCGAAGTAGAACAGCGGAGGCCGAGGCCGCCTACAGCGATGCTGCCAGGAGATCTTCAGAGGGAGCTGTACAACCGCACCCCGGCATCCAACCTCGACGTCGACGACGCTCTGCTCGCCGACGGGAGCAGGGGTGGATTCTCACCCATCCAGGATGTCGACCAGGTGTGTTCGACGATCGGATGACAGCTACTGACAACCGGGGACGGATGACAGAAGGCAGGTGAATACCGGGGGGTCAACATAGCCGGGGCAGTTCGGCTGAGCGTGGGGTCGGCTCGGCGTGGGGTCAGCTGGGCGGGACCGTCCCGCCGTCGACGCCGATCACCTGGCCGTTGACGGAGGACGCGGCCGGTGCGGCGAGGAAGGCGACCACAGCGGCGACCTCGTCCGGTTGCGCGGGACGGCCGGCGGCGATGCTGGCAACCAGGCTCGCGTGGCGCTGCGGGGAGATCCGGCCGGCCACCAGTTCGGTGCCGGCCGTGTAGCCGGGGGAGACCACGTTGGCTGTGACGCCGTCGGGGCCCAGACGTGCGGCGAGTGAGAGCACCCAGCCGTGCAGGGCTGCCTTGGCCGCGACATAGGGCGCGCTCGCGCCACCGGTCGCGGCGGATTGCGAGCCCACCAGGACGACCCGCCCGCCGGGCCGGCGCAGCAGCGGTTCCAGGGCGTGGGTAAGCAGCACGGCCGAGAGCAGGTTCGCCCGCAGGGCCGTCATCCATGCCTCGGCCACCGCGGCGAGGTCGCCGTCAACCCGCGGCGACGGGGAACCCGCGTTGTTGACGACGACGTCGACCCGGCCGGACCGCTCCTGGACCACGTCGGCGACCCGCTGCACGTCCGCCGGGTCGGTGAGGTCGGCGGCCTGCCAGGTCACCGAGGCCCCCGTCGCCGAGGCCCCCGTCGCCGCGGCCACAGTGAGTTCCGCCGCCGTGCGTTCCAGCACGTCCGCGCGGCGCCCGAGAATGAGCACGTCGAGGCCGTCGTCACCCAGGGCCGCGGCGATCGCCCGGCCGATTCCCGTACCACCGCCGCTCACCACGGCTAACCGGTTACCCATCGTGGTTGCCGGCGAGTGGCACCTGTCCTGTGTGTCGATCCCGCTGCACGACTCGGCCCTCCACCGGTCTGAACGATAGTTACTGAAGATACATACCGCTAAGTCGTCGGCATTCGGCGGTTGTGGTTCAACCCCGACGGGGCCCGGTGGCGCCGCAACAGGGCCTCAGGCCCCGACGATGCGCTCGGCCAGCGCGGCGGTCTCCCGCAGGAATCGGCGCTGCCCGAGCCCTTCGAGGACGGCGTCCTCGGCCAGCCAGGATGCCGCCGCCGTCTCGACCAGCGAGAGCAGGCCGGTCGCCATCACCCCGGCTTCCGCGGGCCGGATCTGTCGTTCGGGGGACTTCCTCGCGTCCACCGCCCGGGTGAACAGCTCCATGAGCTCGACCCGGGTCTCCCGGCGTAGGGCCTCAGCGGCGAGGTTCGCCCCGGACGAGGTCACGAAGTAGACCGTCGCCGCAGGTCGGTGTTCCTCCAGCCAGCCGAGCAGGCCTGTCAGCAGGTCACCGATGGCCCCGTTACCGATGGTCCCGTTCTCAGCTGACCTGGCGGTGACCCGGTCGTCCAGCTCGGTGACAAGTGCCCTGCTGAAGGTCCGCATGGCCTCGAGTAGAATATCGATCTTGGATGGAAAATGGTAGTAGACCGCAGCCGAGGTCATCCCGGCCTCGTCCGCGATGTCGGCGACGGTCACCGTTTCCAGACCGCGCATGGCGAACAGCCGCGTGGCGGCGTCGATCACGTCGCTGCGCCGCGACGGTCGGTGGGCGGGCCGTTTGGGACTACCGTTTCCGTCAGAGCTTTCAGTCATGTGACGCCGATTCTCCCAACCGGCTGGCGGCCCCGGGGGCTCCGGGGTCTGTTGGGTCATCATGGTCGGGCCGGTGTGGCATCAGGTCAGGAGGTTCCCTGTGACGGAGCTTGCGGAGCTGCCGGAGCGGGGCAGGCAACCCGCGCACCGTCCCTCCAAGCGCCAGTTGATCGTCACCGCCGCCATCGGGGTTTTCGCCCGTAAGGGCTTCGACGCGGCCGGCATCCAGGATATCGCCGAGGCGGCGCAGGTCGTTCCCACAGCGGTGTATTACCACTTCTCCGGCAAGGAGGAGCTCTTCGACGTCGCCCTGCGGCGGGTCGTAGGCGCGACCAACGCCGTCGTCGCGCAGGCACGGTCCGACGACGAACCAGGCGACATCACCGCGTTGCGTCGGGTCACCGGCGCGGTCTGGGACTGGATCGAGGCGCATCCCGACGAGGCGCGCCTGCTCTACCTGCACATGCCCGGCGCCACCCAGCAGGCCAGGGTGTTGCGGCGGGACTTCGAGGAGCTGCACATCCAGCGGTCGTTCGACTACATCGTCTCGTCCCGGATGCCCACGACGCGGCGTTCCGCCGCAGCCAAGCACGCGACCCAGACGCTCGCCGTGCGTACCCTCACCCATCTGCTGATAGCCATCCATCCGATGCGCATGGATGACGGTCCGCTCAGCAGTCAGCCACCGAAGGCCCTGCGCCGGGCCCTGGACGCCATGTCTGAGCGGATACTCACCGTCGACTGAGAGTCGAGTCGTCGACTGAGTGCCGAGTTTCAGCGCGCCCGGCCACGCCCCGGCCACGCTCCGGCCGCGGACAGATGTTGGCGCGACGGGCTACGCCAGTTACTGTAGCCGCCATCACAAAAGCAACTCCAGAAAGAGCGCCGTGCCCTCGGTCGCTCTCAGACGAGGAGTCCGATGGTGGCTACTCCCGTGCTCCGCGTGCGACGGCTGTCGAAGACGTTCCCGGGGCAGCGCGCCCTGGTGGACGTCGACATCGACGTCGAGCCCGGTGAGGTACGTGCCCTGGTCGGTCAGAACGGCTGCGGCAAGTCGACGTTGATCAAAATATTGGCAGGTTTCCACGAGCCGGATGCCGGTAGTCAGGTCACCGTCGTCGATCGGCCGTTGGCATTCGGTGACCCCACCTCGTCGGATGCCGCCGGGCTGCGTTTCGTCCATCAGGACCTCGGTCTCGTCGCGACGCTTGACACAGTCGACAACCTCGCGCTGGGTCACGGCTACGAAACCGGCCGGCTCGGCCTGATTCGCTGGCGCCAGGAACGGGCCGGGGCCCGCAGCGCAGTGCGCGACCTCGGCTACGACTTCGACATCAGCCGGCCCGTGGGTGCTCTGGCGGCGAGCGAGCGGACCGCGGTCGCGGTGGCGCGCGCGCTGTCGCGGCACGCCACACCGCCGCGGGTGCTCGTCCTCGACGAACCTACGGCCAACCTGCCGGCCGCCGAGGCGCAGCGTCTGTTCGCGCTGGTCCGCAGCGTGCGCGATGCCGGCGTCGCGGTCATCTTCGTCTCGCACCATCTGGACGAGGTCTTCGGGCTCTGCGACACCGTGAGCGTGCTGCGCGACGGCGCTCTGGTCACCACCCGGCCCACCGCCGGGCTGGACGAGGCCGACCTGGTCGAGCTGATGATCGGCCGCAAGCTGGCGCAGTACGACGTGCCGCCGGCCGAAGCGGCCCACCAGGGTGAGGTGGCCCTCGACGTCCGCACCCTGGAGACCACCGCCCTGCGAGGGGTCGACCTGACCGTGCACTCCGGGGAGGTCGTCGGGGTCGCCGGCCTCACCGGCTCCGGCCGTGAGGAGTTGGCACTCGCGCTGTTCGGCGGCTGTCCGCGCGCAGGGGTCGTGGCCGTCGCGGGCAAGGCCGTTCCGCAGCTGCGTCCAGACCTTGCCATGCGGTCCGGCATGGGGCTCGTGCCTGCCGAGCGGCACGCCAACGCGGCGTTCCTCGATGCGGATCTGCAGGAGAACGTCGTGGTGGCGAGTCCGACCGCGTTCAGCCGCCGGGGCCTGCTGCGCCGGGGCAGCGAGCGGTCGGACGTCGCCCGCTGGCTGGACCGGTTGAACGTGGCGCCGGCCGGTGCCGAACGGGCCATGTCGACGCTGTCCGGCGGCAACCAGCAGAAGGTCGTTCTGGCCCGTTGGCTGCGTCGCGAGCCTCGGGTCCTGGTTCTCGACGAACCGACGCAGGGCGTCGACATCGGGGCGAAGGCCGAGATTCATGCGCTGGTCGACCGGGCCGCGGCGGACGGTGCGGCTGTCGTGGTCGTCTCCACCGACCATGACGAACTGGCGCGGCTGTGCGGACGCGTGCTCGTCCTCGCGGGCGGCCGTGTCGTGGATGAGTTACACCGCGCCGACCTGCACGCGGACCGCATCACGGCCGCAGCGGTCGGTCACACCCTCAGGAGCGCGTCATGACGACAGAAGCAGCGCAACCAAAAAATGCCGCCGGGATCGCTGTCACTGACGGTGTCACCGCCGGGGCCACCGACACCGCTGTCACCGCCGGGGCCGCTGTCACTGACGGTGTCACCGCCGGGGCCGCCGCTGCCGGCCCGGACCCGCGACAGAGCGCGGTCGTCAGCCGCCGGCTGCCAAGGCCGAAGCTCGGGCTCGGGCTCGATCGGTTCAGCGGTCTGTATGTCTGGCTTCTGATCATCATAGTGTTCGGCAGTTGGCTGCCGGACACCTTCCTGCGGAGCGACAACTTCCAGATCATTGCCGGCGACCAGGCAATAACTGCGATGCTCGCCCTGGGATTGATCGTACCGTTGGCCGCGGGCGTGTTCGACCTGTCCTGCGCGGCGACGTTGGGGTTCGCGGTGGCGGTGGTCACCTGGCTGCTCCAACAGGGCTTCAACCCCGTTCTCGCGGTGCTGCTCGCGATCGGCTCCGGCGCGTTCATCGGGTTGGTCAACGGTCTGGTCGTGGTGCGGCTGAACGTGGACTCCTTCATCGCCACGCTCGGCATGAGCAGTATTCTTGCCGCCGCGGCCTACTGGGTCACTGATGGTGAACAGATCGTCAACACCGCCTCGAAGACCTTTCTTGACGCCGGTAGCACCCGGTTGTGGGGGATCTCGTTGCCCTTCTACTACATGGTGCTGCTCGCGGTGATCCTTTACGTCGTCATCGACCACACACCGGTGGGCCGCTACCTCTACGCGGCAGGTGGCAACCCGCAGGCGGCCCGCCTGGCCGGCCTACGGGTTGCCCGGATCACCTGGGGTTCGCTCATCACCTCGGGGACGATCGCGGCGCTGACCGGCGTCATCCTCGCGGCCAAGCTGGGCTCGGCCTCCCAGGATGTGGGACCCCCCTACCTGCTGCCGGCCTTCTCGGCGGTGTTCCTCGGCTCCACCCAGATCAAGGCCGGGCGGATGAACGTCCTCGGTACGTTGGTTGCGATCTACCTCCTCGCGACCGGCGTCAAGGGCCTGCAGCTCGCCGGATCGCCGTCCTACGTCAACAACCTTTTCAACGGGCTTGCCCTGATCATCGCGGTGGCGCTGGCGGCTCGTACCTACCGGCGGCGTTGATCGGCTGCGTTGACGGGCGAGGCCGACGGGCGAGGCTGGCAGGCTCCGCGGTGGTCGCTCGATGCAAGTAACTTGACACGCTCCTAAGTAAGTGAGAGTGTCCGCCGTCACATCACATTTTGATGGATTACGGCCGGTAGGTCACGCCTGATAGATCACGCCGATCGCCCGGGTAGACGCGTCCATCCAGGAGATCGGCACGCGAGCCCCCGACGCCGACGACGGCAACAGGAGGAAAAGGGTTCATGAGAACGACTTCCCGCACGAGGGTCGGGGCGGTGGCGGTGGCTGCGGCCACAGCGCTGTTCGCCGCGGCGTGCGGCAGCAGCGACTCCACGTCGACCTCGCCGAGTGCGACGCCGTCGCAGCAGCAGCAGGAAACCGGATCGACGGGTTTGAGCCAGGCGAAGGCCACGGTGGACGCGAGCCTGGTGAACCCGAGCGGCATCCTTCTTGACACCGCGTTGTCGAAGAAGCCGCCCACGGGCAAGTATGTGATCACAGTGGAAACCCCGGTCCCGGTCACCAAGGTGCGCGACGACGCCCTGGCCGAGGCGGCGAAGGTGTTCGGCTGGCGCTATGAGCGGATCGTCCCCGGCAGCGGTCCCGAGGACTACGGGAACGCGGTCACCCAGGCGATTTCCAAGCATCCCGACGCCATTCACATCTCCGGCACGCCGCTGTCACTGCTCAAGACCCAGTTGGATCAGGCCAAGGCGCAGAACATCCCGGTGCTCTCCGAAAGCGTCGGTGGTGCCTTCGACTCGCCGGTGATCTCCAACAGCCTCGACGGTGACGCCCAGGTCGCGGCCTGGGGCAAGATGGTCGCGAGTTATGTGGTGGTCAACAGCGGCGGCAAGGCCAACGTCGCGCTGTTCACGATCAAGGCTTTCCCCATCCTGGGTGTGTTCGTGGACAGCTTCAAGAGCACCCTGTCCAGCACCTGCCCGGCCTGCTCGGTCAAAGAGGTCAACCAGCAGCTCGCCGATCTGGGTACCAAGACCCCGTCCAGCGTGGTCAGCACCATCCAGCAGGACCCAAAGATCAACTGGGCTATCTTCTCCTTCGGTGACCTGACCCTGGGCGTGGACGCGGCGCTCAAGGGTGCTGGCCTGAACGGCAAGGTCAACGTCGGTGGTGAGACGCCCAGTCCGGCCAACCTGGCGGCGCTCAAGGACGGCACCGAAAGCGTGTGGACCGGCTTCTCCGCGCCGATCCTCGGCTGGCGCCTCGCGGACATGCTTGCCCGCCACTTCAACGGCGACGATCTGGCCGCGGCGGACAAGGTCCTGCTGCCGACCCAGCTCATCACCAAGGACAACATCTCCTCGGTCTCTCTCGACTCCACCGGGTACTACATCGGTTTCCCCGGCTACCAGGACGCCTTCAAGAAACTCTGGCAGGCACAGTAGCCGCAGCGCTCGGACACAGGCACGGTCGGTCAGGTAGCGCAGTCTCGGAGCGGGGATGGCGGACGGCCATCTCCGCCCCGAGGAGGGATCGGGATACGCAATGCTTGCAGGGCTGCGCGGTAAGTCGGTGGTCGTCACGGGCGGCGCCGGTGTGATCGGGTCGGCGGTCAGCCGCCGGCTCGCGGCGGAGGGAGCGCTGGTCGTGGTCGCCGACCTCGACGCGGACGCTGCCAAGACCGTCGCGGAACTCATCGGTGGTGCCGCCGTGGGTGTCGGCGTCGACATCACCACGCCGCTCGGCGCGCAGGCCAGCGTCGACGCGGCTGTCCAGGCTTTCGGAAAGCTGGACCTCTACCATGCCAACGCGGGCGTGGAATGCACGGTGCAGGCGGTGGCGGACTTCGACCCGGCGGACTACCACCGGGTCTTCGGCGTCAACGTGCTCGGCGCGTTCCTGTCGGCGCAGGCCGCGCTGCGGCAACTGTCGGCCCAGGGCGACGGCGGTTCGATTCTGTTCACCGCATCCATCGCGGCATTGATGGGTAGCGTCGGAACATCGGTCTACAACGCCTCCAAACACGCCGTCCAGGGCATCGCGCGCTGCCTGGCTCTTGAGGTCGCCGGAGCTGGCATCCGTGTCAACACCCTCGCCCCGGGCCTGGTCGAATCCCGCATGATGGATGCGCTCGGTGCCGGGCTCGGGGCATTGGCCGGGGCGGACGGGACCACTTACAAGGGTCGTATGGAGGGTGCTGTGCCGCTCGGCCGGTACGCCACTCCCGAGGAGATCGCGGCAACCGCGGCGTGGATCCTCAGCGACGAGGTGCCGTACCTGCACAACGAGTGCATCACCGTCGGCGGCGGCATCGCCCCCTACTGACGGTTCCCTACTGACGGTTCCCTACTGACGGTTCCCTACTGACGGCGCTGTGCTGACAGAGCACTCCTGGCGGCCCGCGACGGATAATCGTGCCGTACCGCTCATTGCCACATGGCGATAGTTGATGGACAGCTGACGAAAGGTGACAGATCGTGGATCTTGGACTGGCGGGACGGCGGGCACTGGTGACAGGGGCCAGCCGAGGTCTCGGCCGCGCGATCGCGGCGACGCTGGCACAGGAGGGCTGCTCGCTCGCCCTGTGCGCACGCGGTGCCGAGGGTCTGGAGAAGGCTGCCGCCGAGTTGCGCGGCAACGGCGTCACGGTGTTCGCCGAGCCCTTTGACGTCAGCGACGTCGACGCGCTCACAGCCTTTGTCGACCGCGCCGCGGCGGAACTGGGCGGGCTGGACATCGTCGTGTCCAATGTGTCCGCCGGCCCGGCCAAGGACGCCGGTCAGTGGCAACGCAGCCTGGACGGGGACCTGCTGCCGTTCGTCCGGCTGGCCGAGACGGCCGTGCCGCACCTCGCCGACGGCGGTGGATCGATCATCGCGATCGGCACGACGAACGCGTTCGACACGGTGCGACCGGCTTCCCCCAATGCCTATTCGGCCATCAAGGCAGCTGTGCTGCACCATTCCGCGGCGCTCGCGCGGACCCTCGCGCCGCAGGGGATCCGGGTCAACACGGTTTCCCCCGGGCCGATCGAGTTCCCCGGCGGGGACTGGGAGAAGGTCCGCGAGCACCGGCCGGAGGTCTACGCGGAGGTTCTGGCCAAGATAGCGGTCGGCCGGTACGGCCAGCCCGAGGATGTCGCGGCCGCCGTCGCCTTTCTGGCGAGCCCCCGGGCCGGATTCTGCAACGGCGTCAACCTCGTGGTGGACGGCGGGCTCGTCACCCGCGTGCAGTTCTAGAACCGGCGGTTGCGACCCATGGCGGGACCAGCCGGCCGGATTGACGCCGTGCTCGTATGCGGCGGGCGTTGGCACGATTTCGATTTCGCGCGGCTGCAGCTTCTTGAACGCCTCGGGCGACACGAGCGGGTACGCACCCGGGTCTTCGAGGACTACGCCTGCACCGATGCGATCGGGTCGGCTGACGTGCTTGTCACCTACACCTGTGAGCGGCGTCCCAACGCTGAGCAGCAGCAGGTGTTGGTGGACTTCGTCGCGCGTGGTGGGCGGTGGTTGGCGTTACACGGAACCAACTCGGCGATCGATGCGCCTGCGCCGGGTACGCCGCGCCTGTTCACCACGCCGCGGGTGCTCGGGGAGGTGGCCACGGTGCTGGGCAGCCAGTTCCTCGGCCACCCGCCGATCGCGCCCTACCAGGTTGAGATCACCCAGGCGGATCATCCGCTCGTGGTGGGGATCGACCCCTTCGAGGTCAGTGACGAACTGTACGTCAGTGAGCTGCATCCCCCGCTCGACGTGCTGCTGCACACCCGGTACCGCGGGCCGTGCCGGGGCTTCACCGAAGGGCATGTCGCCGATTCCGCGGACGACGTCCAGCCGGTGCTCTACCTGCGCAGCCACGGCGACGGCGAGGTCTGCTATTTCACCCTGGGGCACTGCCGCGGCCGATTCGACGTCCAGGACCTCGGCGTCGACGACCTCGGCCGGACCGACCGGGGGAGCTGGACCGCCCCGGAGTTCGCCACGGTCCTCGACCGCTGCCTGTCCAGAGCGATCTACGGCGCCAGGTAGCCTCCTGGTATCTCAGCGTCCAGATCAGGCGTGGGCGCCGGTAGCTCAGATCAGGCGTGGACGTCGGGGTCGAGGCGGACGAGCATCTTGCCGACGTTGTCACCCCGCAGCATCCCGAGGAATGCGGTGACCGCGTTGTCCAGGCCGTCCACGACCGTCTGGCGCGATACCAGGTCACCGGTTCGCAGCCAGCCCGAGACCCGGTCGGTGAATTCCGCCCGCAGATCCTCGTGGTCGCGGACGATGAACCCTCGCAGGGTCACTCGCCGCAGCACGGCCTGGATGAGATGGTCGATGCTCGGCCGGGGATTCTGCGAGGTGAACTGGGAGATCATGCCGCACAGGGCCACCCGACCGCCGACCCGCAGCGCGTCGAGCGCGGCGACCAGGTGGTCGCCGCCGACGTTGTCGAAGTACAGGTCGATGCCGTCCGGCGCGGCCCGCCGCAGCCCTGTCGCGACCGGTTCGGCGCGGTAGTCGACGGCCGCGTCGAACCCGAGTTCCGTGGTGAGCAGCCCGCACTTGGCCGCACCGCCCGCGCTACCGATGACCCGGGCGGCACCGAGCAACCGGGCGATCTGACCGACGGCGCTGCCGACCGCACCGCCGGCCGCGGAGACGAAAACGGTGTCCCCCTTGGCCAGCTCACCCGCGCGCAGTAGTCCGGTATAGGCGGTGAAGCCGGTCTGGCCGAGCACGCCGAGCCAGGTCGAGGGCGCGGCGCGGTCGGCGTCGACGACGGCGAACGCGGCCGGGTCACCCGGGGTCGCGTCGAGCACCGCGACGTCGCGCCAGCCCAACCGGTGGCGTACCCACGCACCTTCCTCGATACCCGGAGCGCGGCTTTCCAGGACCCGTCCGACAGCGGACCCGTCCAACGGCTCGCCGACGGCGAAGTTGGTCGTGTAGTGCTTCTCGGTCTCCTCGAGGCGACCCCGCATCGACGGGTCGACGCTCATGAAGGCGTTGCGCACGAGCAACTGGCCCGCGCCCAGCGCGGGCACGGGCCGTTCGCAGAGTGCGAAGTCGTCCAGGGTCGGCCCGCCGGGACCGGGACGGCGGGCCAGTGTCACCACCCGGGTGCGGCGGCCGGCCGCGCTCATGCCGGGGTGTTCCGGTCTGAGAGCCGGGCCCGGCGGCCGACCCACCCGGCGACCTGCAGGTCGGCATGGCGGATTTCGCCCGACTGCCAGCGGCCGTCGGAGTCGAACAGGCCGCGCTGGCCGGTCGTCGGGTCGTAGACCTCGACCAGGCCGTTGTCCGTCAGCGTGTACACCTGCTTGCTGATCGGATGAGTCACGCTCAAGGGTTTTGTGCTCACTACACGCTCACGGCTCCTTCAGTGACACGGAGGCCCTACAGTCCGCGCAGCTCCTCCGCGCGGCGCACACCACGTTTGACGACCACGACCGGGCCGGTCACGCGCAGCTGACAGGCCAGCCGGATGCGCCCGTTCGTTCCCGGACCGATCGCTCTCAGTCCCTCATCCTCAAGGTCGTCGATCGGACCGCAGTTCTCCGCGCCCGCGCTGACCTGCAGGACACAGGTGCGGCAGGTACCGACGCCATCGCAGACGGTCGGCCACCAGTAGCCGCACCGGCGAGCGGCGGCGAAGACCGTCTCGGCCTCGGCCACCGCCAGCACGATGCCCGACGGCGTGACCGTCACCTGTGCGCTCAGCGCGACATCCACGTGTCGAGCAGATAGTGGAAATGCCGGATGCGGCTTTCCTGGTAGGTCGCGAGGGTGATGCCGGGCTTGCGGGTCGTCTTCAGGCCCTGCTGCACGAACGGCAGGTTGGCGATGTCCTGGTCGAAAACCGGGCCCAGCAGGCCGAGCTCGGAAACGTCGGCCATGTCCACCCCCTCCGCTACCCATCGGATCTTCGCCGGGGCCGGGCGCGGGGTGCCCTTGGGCCATCCGGACAGGAAGAAGATTTCGGAGATGCAGCGATCGGGGTCGTTACCGTAGGGCCGGAACCGGTAGATGATGTTCGACTTCTTCCCGGCCCAGGGGTGGAAGTTCGGAAAGAGAATGTAGTTGATCGCGTCCAACAGTTCGCTGTCGGTGATTTCCGCGTAGCTCTCGCCGGACAGTGCGCTCAGTTGGTTGCGCATCTGATCGGCGAGTACCGCTCGGGCCGTGCTGCCCGCTGGGATCTCCGGTAGCTTGTCGCCGGAAAGCGCGAGGTCCCGCCCCTGGGTCGAGGCGTAGAAACCGCGCGAGAAGTAGAAGCTCTCCAGGACCTCCTCCTCGGTGACGCCGCCTGCCAGATGCGGGCTGGGTACGCCCTGCGGCGTAACCGTGCGGTCCCAGTTGGCGCCGGCGACGACGTCATACTGCGAGTTGGCATCGCCCATCCAGGCCAACAGCTGCGGATGGGTGCTGATCACATGGAAGGCCTCCATGAAGGCCTCCTGCCCGATCTTCCAGTTGCAGGGCAGGATCTTCGCGATGTGCAATGAGGTGTACCGGTCGTCAAGCGGCCAGCGGGTGAAGTGGTCCGGCAGGTCGCCGGCGAAGGTCCCGAACGGCTCGCAGTCGGGATCCATGTTGATGAAGACGAAGCCACCCCAGGTGGCGACCTTCGCCTCGGGAAGGTTGAACGTCGCCGGGTCGACATGGGGGAAGTCCCAGGCGCACGGGATGCTCTTGAGAGTGCCGTTGATGTTCCAGGTGAAGCCGTGGAACGGGCAGCGGAACTCCGGCACGTGCCCGCCTGCGGTGCGCAGCTTGCGCCCGCGGTGCAGGCAGGCGTTCACGAAGGCCCGGATCTCGGTCGGGGTGGTCCGCACGATCAGCAGCGAGTCGTCGGCTATGTCGTAGATCTCGTGATCGCCGACCTCGGGGATGTTCTCCTCGCGGCAGGCGAACTGCCAGACCCGCCGCCAGAGCTTCTCGACCTCCATGCGGTGCCAGGCGGGTGAGATGTAGCGCTCGACGTCGATGTCGTCGTTGCCGAGGTACTCGTTGACATTCACCCGCAGGACGTCGGGTACGGGCCGGGTGTCCGCGGCGAGGTAGTCCTGCGCGGAGGGACCGGGGCAACGGGCACGGGTGTCGGGCTCCTGCGTGACCATGGCGCCTCCCGAAGTTTCTGGTGTCTGGCTATAGTAACCGGCCGTCAGGTGTGACGGGTGAAGTCGCGGTGTCCGCGGTGCAACGTCGGCTTGGCTGCCAACCTCGGCTTGCCTACCAACGTCGACCGTGGCTACAGCGCCAGGACCGTCACGGTGCCGGTTGAACCGTCGACCTCCAGTAGCGTCCCGGTGGGGATGCGCCGGCTCGCGGCCGGTACGCCCGCCGCGCACGGGATGCCGAGCTCGCGACTGACGATCATCGCGTGGCTCCCCATCGCGCCGACGTCGACGACGGCGCCCGCCGCGACCATGAACAGCGGTGTCCACGACGGGTCGGTCTGCGGGGCTACCAGAATCTCGCCGGGTGCGAGGTCGCCGGCCGCGTCGACGGCGGTCACCACCCGCGCCCGGCCCCGGGCCACGCCCGCGGCCGCACCGACACCGCGCAGTACCTCACCCGGTTTGACGGGAGTGATCTCGGCGTCGACGCGTCGTCCCAGCGATGCGATGGGCGGCAGGGGCCTGGTGCCGTCGATGAAC
>NZ_CAUVXI010000001.1:21356-43781 GCF_963555845.1 Protofrankia sp. Cas8
CCGGCAGGTCGAGGCCGAACAGCCCCCGCCACTCCCGCTCCCGGTCGGCGAGGGTCGCGCTCAGCGAGTCCGGGTCCAGGGCGAGCGTTTCCAGTTCGGCGTCGGTCGCCATGAAGATCTGTCCGGGGTGGTCCAGATGACCGTGCTCGTGCAGGCGTCTACCGAGCTCCACCAGTGGCATCCGCGCCTCGTGCAGGATCTTGATGCAGGTGGTCTTCGCGCGTTCCCGCCAGGCGCCGAAGCGGCGCGCCGAGGCGAGCGCGCCGTGGCAGGTGGCCTGCGCGGTGGCGTCCCCACCGAGGCGGGCGAGCGCCTGCGTGAGCGCGGCCTCGGTGTCCACTGCCTGGCTGCGCGCGCGCAGGACCGGGGATGCGTCGTCGTCGAGGTGGCGCAGCCGGTCGAGCAGCGCCAGCGGCAGCTCGGGCCTGGTCTCCCAGGTTTCCGAGCCCAGATCCCACTCGTTGGGGCCGCGGTAGCCGAAGTTCCGCAGGAAGGCCGCGAACCCTACGTGGAACGCGGGATGGACGTCGGCCAGGCGCGTGACCAGGCCGTTCACCCCACCGTCGAACGCGGCTGCGAGCCCCGCGTCGCCGCGGATGACCCGGGAGAGATCCCAGAGCGCGAAGGAGGGGGCGGCTGAATCGACGTCCCCGGCCTTGCCGATGAGCCGGACCACGAGGGCGGTGTCGCCGCCGAGGAGCTGGCCGAGCACGCCCGGACCGACCGCGCTGCTGTTTGAGGCGATCACCTCGCCGCGCCACGCCAGCCGTTCCAGCGACAGCACCGACCGGGCCCTGGCAACCAGGGCCAGCGCGCTCATCGTCGCCAGGTCCGGACGCTGCTCCCGCAGCGTGTCGGCGATCGCGCGATCCTCGTCGAGTTCCGGGAACGTCGTCGTCGACAGCACCCACCCCGCCCGCGCCGCGATGGCCGCGGACCGTTCCTCATTGACGTCGTCCGGTCGGATGACGTGTGCCGGCGGCTCACCGCCACCCGCGAACCACATGGCGTCCACCGCGTCGGTGCTGATCCCGGAACGGATACCGGTCAGCCGGGGCAACGTCATGTTGACGTACAGGTGGCCGTAGAAGAAGGCCGCGTTCGGGGAGACGTCGACCGACTGCTCGGCCAGGGTGAACGCCCCGAAGGCGGCCACACCCGTGTCCCAGCCGGGAAGGATGAACGGGATCCAGCCAAGGCTTGCGCCCAGCGGGGTGATCGGATCCGCCAACACGTCGTTGGCGTTGAGCCGAGTGTAGATCGGAAATCGTTGGCTCGGCTGTGTGTCGATGATCCACTGCTGGCTGGTCATGCGTCCCGCTCCTCCTGGTCCGTCCGGACATGGACCGACGTTGGCTGGTGTATCTGTGACGTGCAACACTCCTACGGTAGAAACTGTAGTGCAAGCAAACTAAGTGGCTGATGTTTCGGTTCGTAGGTCCCCAGGTTCGTGATCATGGTTCTGCTCGCGCACCTGTCGACCTCACGCGCTCCCAGGAGGACGTATGCAGCTTGAAGGCAAGGTCGCGGCCATCACGGGAGGGACGGCGGGGATCGGCCGCGCCATCGCCGAGGCGTTTCTCGCCCAGGGGGCGTCCGTCGCGATCAACGGTCGGTCCGTGGACAAGGGGGAGAAGACCCTCGCGGCCCTGGGTGCCGGCGACCGGGCGATCTTCCGCGCCGGTGACGTCACCCAGCAGGCCGACGTCGAGGGCTTCGTCGACGCGACCGTCGAGCACTTCGGACGGGTCGACATCCTGGTCAACAACGCCGGTGGAGCCGTCGACCTTCAGCCGACCGTCCTGCTCAGCGATGAGACGTGGGACCTGACGATGAAGTGGAACCTGTACTCGACCTTCTGGGCCACCCGGCGCGCCCTGCCGCCCATGATCGAACGCAGGTGGGGGCGGATCATCAACATCTCCTCGGTGGAGGGCAAGCACGGCAAGCCCGTCCTGACCCCCTATGTGGCCGCCAAGCACGCCATCAACGGCATGACCAAGTCGATCGCTCGCGAGGTCGGAGCCGAGGGGGTCACCGTCAACTCGATCTGCCCGGGTCTGATCATCACCGACGTCGTCAGGGACAACGGGCCGGCCACGGCCGCGGCCATGGGGATCACCTTCGACGAGATGGTCGAGCTGTTCGCCAAGGAGTCCTCGATCAAGCGGCCCAACACGGTCGAGGAGGTCGCGGCCATGGCGGTGCTGCTCGCCTCGCCCGCGGGCGCGGGTATCACCGGCGCGCTGCTCAGCGTCGACGGCGGCACCGCGTCCTACTGACGTACCCGTCGTGCCGAGTGTCCTGGTTGGACGGCGAGTGCGCCGCCGTCCAACCGTGCACCGACCACGGTCAGGCGAGCAGGGTGCGGCCGAGGTGATCGGCGGCGTCCCGGGCGCCGGGCAGGACGAAGAAGTAGCCGCCGCCGGTGGGGCTGATGTAGTCGACCAGGGGCTCGTCGATGAGCCTGGTCTGGGTGGCCTCGAACTGGCGGGCGATGTCCTGCTGGTAGCAGCAGAAGGCCAGACCCATGTCGAGGTTGCCGTTGGCGTCGATGCCCCGGTCGTAGTTGTAGCCCCGGCGCAGGATGCGGGAGTCCGCGGTGGCGGCGCTGCGGGGGTTGGACAGCCGGATGTGCGCGTCGAGCGGGATGATCTTACCGTCGGCGTCACCGGCGTAGTCCGGGATGTCACGTTCGGCCGTACCGTCCAGCGGGGCGCCGGTATCCCGTCGCCGGCCGATCATCATCTCCTGTTCGTTGAGAGAGACCCGGTCCCAGAACTCCACCAGCATCCGGATGACGCGGATGACCTGGTAGGAGCCGCCCGCGGTCCAGGCGGGCTCGTCGCCGCCGTGTACCCAGACCAGCCGGTCCATCTCGGCGGCGCTGGTCACGTCCGGATTGGCGATGCCGTCCTTGAAACCGAGCAGGTTGCGCTGGGCGCCGGCCGGTCGTGGTGGGTTCTGAAAGCCGTCGACGCGCCAGCGCAGCTGCATTCCGCCGCGGGTGTGGCGAGCGATGTCACGCAGCGCGTGCAGCACGGTGTCGCGGCTGTGTGCGCACAGCTGCAGGCTGAGGTCGCCGTGACACTGTGTCGCGTCGAGGTTGTCGTTGGGGAACGTGCGCATCGGTGTGAGATGGCGCGGCCGCCGGTCGGCCAGGCCGAACCGGCCGTCGAACAGCGACGCGCCCACCCCGACGGTGACGGTCAGCGAATCGGAGGGCACGGTGGGCCCGACGATGCCGCTGTCCGACGGTGGGGCGGTGCTGCCGAGGTCGACCGGGGTGCCGCCGGCGGTCAGGAAACGTGCCCGGTCAGTGATCGTCTTGAACAGTTCGACCAGCCCGGCGCGGTCCGGCGCGATCACGTCGAAGGACGCGAACATCGCCGCCGTGGGCGGCGGTGTGACGATCCCGGCCTGATGGGTCCCGTAGAAGGCGACCACCTCGTCCGAGCTCGTGTCGTGGGTGCCGCCCGGGTCGCTTGCGGCCAGCGCCACGCCGCCGGCGCCCACGGCCGCACCCGCGGCCAGCGCCCCGGCGAGAAAGGACCGGCGCCCGAGCGCAACGCCTGGGAACCCGGCGCGCCGTCGCGGCGCCGGGCAGCTGGCGGCGGCGGTGGGGGTGGCCGCGGTGGGGGTGTCTGCCGGCTGCCGTGGCAGTGACGGGTCGGCGGATTCGGTCATCGACGGCGCTCCGGAAGGGTGCGAAGGTGAGGTGGTGTCGCGGGCGGGAATCGCGGGCTCGCTCATCCGGTGGTTCTGATTTCCAGGACGTCGGGGATGGGTGCGAGGGTCTCCAGCAGTGCGCCGAGGCTGCCGTTCAACCGCGCCCGGTCGCCGCGGGGGAGGGTGTCCGGGGCGATCCAGGTTCCGGCCGGGTCGGCGGTCTGCCGTAGGAGCGTCCCGAATGCGTCGAGCTGGCGTTGGGAGGCCGCGAGTGTGGCCGGCGCCCGTGTCGTCAGCAGCGGCGCGATGATGGTCAACAGTTCGCGGGTTCCGTCCACGTTCGCCGCCGCGGTCGCCAGCGCCGTGCCGCTGCCCTGGTCGGCGGTACCGGTGAGCTGGAACTCGATGGTGTTCTCAAGAATTTCGTGGGTGCGCAGCGCCAGGTCGTGGGAATCGAATTCCTGGGTGGGGAAGGCCTTGACGAGCCCGGCGACGGAATCGGCGAGCGTCGCCGCCGGCGCCTTCAACGAGTCCACCGACTCGCCGTGCCACAGCCCGTGCTCGACCCGGTGGAATCCGGCGAAGTCCGGGTCGGCGACGCCGTCCGGCAGACCCGCGGGCCGTTCGTTGATCGACGCGTCGAAGTCGCCGAACGTGCCGTAGGCGGCGCCGAGTCGTTCGTAGTCAAGATGCGCGGTGAGCCAGTCGCGACGGGCCACGTCGAGGTCGCCGGCCTCGACGTCCGCCCGCAGCGTGTCGGTGTCGCGTGCCAGCGTGGCCAGGCCCGCGGTGACGAACGCGCGGTAGGCGTCCACGGGTGCGCGCATGGTCTCTTCCGTCACCGGGATGATCGCCAGGCCGCCGTTGCCCGGGCCGGCCACCCGCCGGCTCGCCGAGACGACGGGATCTCCACCGTCGGGGAGGCACTGCCAGGCGTAGGTGCCGCCTCCGATGGTCGCGGCCAGCGGCCGGCTGGTGCCCGGGGCGAGCAGTTCGATCTCAGCGTGGATCGCACCGCTCGCCGGGTCGATGAGGCGGACCTCCATGGTGTGCCCGCCGGTGTTGCGGACGGTGAAGGTCACCCGGCCGGGCTGCGGCGCGTCCCAGGCGGTGACGCAGGAACCCGAGGTCGCCTCGATCGTCGTTTCACCCGTCCCGGTGGCCGGGCCGAGCGCGAGGATAGCGGCGCCGGCGGCGACGGCGGGTACGGCGACCATGGCCACCGGAAGCACCCACCGGGGCACCCGCCGCGAACCGCCCGGTGCCGGCTGGACTTCGACCGGCGCGACCTCGGCGGCGGCGACAGTCGCCGGTACCGCGGGCGATGGCGCGCGGGCGGGGCGGATACCCCGGACGAACAGGGCCATCACCGGGATCAGATAGGCGAGGTAGCCGACGAGCTGGAGGACGGTCAGCCGGGGTGTGATGTTGAAGACGCCCTCGACGAGCCGGGCGTACCAGGAGCTCGGGTCGATGGTGGCGCCGAGGTCGAACGCGGCCGTGCCGATGCCGGGCAGGATGGCGCTCTCCTGCAGATCACGCAGGCCGTACCCGGCCACGCCGGACGCGATCACAATCAGCCCGATGCCGGTGAACGTGAAGAATCGGGCCAGATTGATCTTCACGGCCCGGCGGTACATGCCGACGCACAACGCAGCGGCGAGCGTGAGACCGGCGGCGGCCCCGACCAGCGGGCCGGCCGATTCGCCCGCGCCGCGGGTGGTCGTCCAGACGAACAGGGAGGTCTCCAGGCCCTCCCGGGCCACCGCGAGGAACGCGGTGAGGACCAGCACGCCGGGCCCGAGCGTGAGCGCGGCCGTCACCCGGCCCGCGATCTCGCCGGACAGCGCCCGTGCCGACCGCCGCATCCAGAAGATCATCGCGGTGACGAACCCGACCGCGACCAGGCTCAGGACGCCGCTGAACGCCTCCTGCGCTTTGGTCGACATCGAGGCGGCGGCGAAGGTCAGGACCGCCCCGAAGCTCACCGAGAGCGCGACGGCCCCAAGCGCCCCTATCCAGACCTGGGGCAGACGGGCCCGTTCGTCGGCACGGACGAGCGTGGCGACCAGGATCGAGACGATCAGACCCGCCTCGAGACCCTCCCGCAGCCCGATGAGCAGGTTCGGGAGAACGTCGCTCCACACGTCCGGTACCTCCGTGATCGCCGGTGTTGGTTTAAGGGAAGGTACCAGAAATATAAGTAAAGCTCACCTAATCGAATGACGACCTGAGATGCCGGTCATGCCGGGGTGGCGAGGAAGCGGACCGTTCGGCCCCGAAGCCACGGACCGGGTTCGGGCAGGCTGCGTTTCTGGCTTGAGGTTAGGAACGACTGCCGAGCAGGTGGCCGGTTTCGTTCGCGGAGTGGACGACGATCCGGCCCGAGGAGAGCTTCTCGACCCGGGACACCGAGGTGTACCCGGCGTTGAACCAGAAAAGGTCGCGGGTACCGATGACCCCGGCCAGAATGGCGTTGATGATCCCGCCGTGGCCGACGGCCACCACTCGGCCGGACGGCCAGCGCTCGAAGAGCTGCTCCAGGCAGTCGTGGGCACGGGCGATGAAGGCGGGTTGGTCGAGCTCCGGGACGAAGTCGTTGTAACGGCCTTCGACGGCTGCTCGGGCGCGTGGGTCGTCCGCGGCCATCTGTTCCACCGGGGTGTAGACCTCGTTCGGTTCGTGGGGTTCCCACTCGCGCAGGTCGGGGATCTCGACCGGGACGAATCCCAGTTCCGCGGCGAGTACGGCCGCGGTCTCGCGGGCCCGCCGCAGCGGGCTGGTGGCCAGGGCGTCCACCTGCTCGGCGGCCAGCCACGCAGCCAGCCGCTTGGCCTGGATCATGCCGTCCCCGGCCAGGCCGGGATCGGCGACGCCGTTGACGGGCAGGCCGTGGCGGACGAACAGCACCTCAGTCATGGGTTCACTTTCCAGCTCCCGGCCCGGAGGCCGGTCAAGGGCGGGTGTCGGCCGAAGGCGGTGAGGGTGAGGGCGGGGGTGAGGGTTGTTTATCCGGCGATGGTGCGTTCGGTGTCCCAGTAGGGACGCCGCAGCGCCTTCTTGTCGACCTTGCCCATGGCGTTGCGAGGTAGCTCCGTGATGATTTCATATGATTTCGGGCATTTGTATGCGGCGAGTGAGGCCCGGCAGAACTGGTCGAGGTCGCCGCTGTCCGGTGCCTGGCCCGCAGGCACGATCAGTGCCCGCAACGCCTCACCCATGTCCGTGTCGGGTACGCCGATCACGGCGACATCCGCTACCTGGGGGTGGTGCGCGAGGACACGCTCGCTCTCGGCCGGGTAGAGGTTCACCCCGCCGGAGACCACCATGTCAGCTATCCGATCGGTGATATGGACGTAGCCGTCCGCGTCGACATAGCCGACGTCGCCGAGAGTGAACACGTTCGGAAGGAGGTATGCGGCGGCGGTCTTGGCCGGATCGTCGTGGTACCGCACGCCCCGGTCGGCCGGGGCGCGGAAGCCCAGTACCCCGACCTCGCCGGCGGGCATCGGGGCGTTGTCGGCGTCGAGGACCACCGCCTCGAACGGCGGCATGCAGCGGCCGACCGAACCGGGTCGGACCAGCCACTCCTCGCTGCTGATCCGGCAGAGCGTGCCCACCTCGCTGCCGCCGTAGGACTCCACCAGCACCGGCCCGAACCAGTCGATCATCGCCCGTTTGACGTCGGGCGGGCAGGCCGACCCGGTGTGGGGGAGACTGCGCAGGCTCGTCACGTCATGGCCGGCGCGTACGTCGGCGGGCAGGGCGAGCAGCCGGGAGAAGTGCGTCGGGACCATCACCGTCGAGGTCACCCGGTGGCTCTCGATGAGGCGCAGCACGCGCTCGGCGTCGAACCGTCCAAGGACGACCACGGGCTGTCCGGACAGCAGGTGGCGCAGGCTTGTCAGGGGAGCGTTGTGCTGGAGCGGCCCGACCACCAGGTGTGGTCCGGCGGGGAAGCCCGAGCGGGCGGCCAGCGCCTCGGCGTAGGCCACCGCACTCGGCGGTGTCGGCGCGGTCCAGCGGACCTCGGTGCCCCGTGGTCGGCCGGTGGTGCCAGAGGTGTAGACCAGCGGTGGTCGGGCGGGCCGGCCGGCAACATCGGGCATCGCCCGGTCGCTACCGGTCCAGTCCGTCCAGTCCGTCTGGCTGCCAACGCCAACGCCAACGCCGGTGCCGGTGCCAACGCCGGTGCCGGTGCCAACGTCGGTGCCGGTGCCAACGTCGGTGCCGGTGCCGGTGCCGGTGCCGGTGCCGTGGACGACGACGACGCGTAACCGTGCGGGTCCGGCGGCCGCGGTCACACCGTCGCGGCTGGCCGGCCCGGCGACCGCTGCCACCGCGCCGGCGTCGAGGAGTAGGTCGGTCAGCTCCCCGACGGCGAGCTGGCGGGAGACGGCCACGGTTCCGACGCCGGCGAGGATGCCTGCGGCGTGTGCGACCAGGGTGGGGATGGAGTTCTCCCCGGTCACCGCGACCCGCTCCCCGTCGCCACCCGCCACCGCCAGCATCTCCGCGGCGACTCCACGCACCTGGGTGGCGAGTTCCGCCCACGTCAGGTGCCCGGTGTCGTCCACCAAGGCGACGCCGGTCGGGTCCTGCCGCATCCGATCATCGATCCCAGCGAGCCGCAACGGACCTCACCGCCCTTTTCAAGGTCTGACCCCTGTTGCCCGTCCACCCCGGATGACTGTAGCCACATAGCTGTAGACAGCGTCAAGAAACCGGGTCGATCGCAGTCGGCGAAACCGGGCTGGGTGGGGGCAGCGCGAGGTCGATGGCGGCCGATCGGACCAGGTTGATCGCTCCGGCCTCGGCCGCCGCGTACGGCCAGCGCCGGGGTTCACCACCCAGGCCGGTGACGGACGAGGTCACCACGACCGTTCCGCCGCCGGCGCGGCGCATTGCCCCGATCGCGGCCCGCAGGCCCAGCACCACCCGGTGGCCGTCATACCTGCCCGACCCGGGGATCGAGCCGGACCGGATTCCTACGCGCCCATGCGTGTGCCTCGGATGAGGCCACCCAGGCCAGTGCGTTCGCGATCAGCTGTCGGTAGTTCGCCAGCGCGAACGTGCGGGCGCAGTCGCCGGGCAGCAGGTAGACCAGTGGACTGCGGCCGGCGACCTTCGCCCAGGCCAGAAGGTCGCTCGCGGGCGGGTGCCCCGAGCAGTCCGGCGCGTGGCGCTCGCCGAGCAGGACGTGTTCATAGGCCGAGCGGAAGCGGCTGCCGTTCAGGTCGGCGTCGGTCCGCAGCAACGGGACGACGTCGGCTTCGAAGACCGGGCAGCAGTACAGCTCATCGGTGACGGTGAACTCGGCGACGCCGGCGCAGACCGGGTGGGTGGGCGCCGCCACGCGCACGGAATATTCGCCCACCCAGCTGCCCGACGACGGCCACATCCGGCCGCGTAACCGGGCTGACGCGTAGTGGAAGCGACCGCCCAGCGCCTCGGCCCAGCCCTCCCAACCAGGCCAGCCGGCCAGCGAGTGGTGGGTGACGACGAGCCCCTGGCCCATCTCAAGCAGCTCGACGAGGGCACGGGCCACCTGCGGATCGGGGCCTTCGGGCACGGGCGGCGAGCCCCGGTGCAGGCTCAGGCCGGGGATGTCGTGGCAGAGCAGTGCCTCGAAGCTCCCGGCATGCTCGGGCCGCAACCACGCCTGCGCGCAGGGCTGGATTGCATGCGTCCACAGCCAGTCCCGCTCGGCACAGATGTCGGCCACCATCCCGAGGAAGGCGTCAAGGTCGACACGGTGACCGCCGGTGAGAACCAGGACCCGCATGGGTTCATCTCCCTGACTTACTGCAGCTGCTCACCACAAACATCGGATACGAGTCTGGCGTGTCGAGTCATCCCTTACTAGAGTCCATTTCGACAAACTCCCGGATGTCGGATGGCACGGCGATTCGCTGTGCATGGCAGCCGGGCCACGGCAGAGAGGGGCAGGCATCATGACGCGAGCCGCCACGGCCGACCAGGACGCCCAGCCCGCGCCGCCGGCCGCCGAGACCGCCGGCACCGCCGAGACCGCCGGCACCGCCGACGCGGCCGTGCTCCTGGACCTGCACCGCCGGATGGTGCGCATTCGGGTGTTCGAGACCGAGGCGGGTCGGCTGATGGAGGCCGGAACGCTGCCTGGTTTTCTGCACCTCTACGTCGGGCAGGAGGCGGTCGCCGCCGGCGCGATCAGCACGCTGCGCGATGAGGACCAGATCACCTCCACCCACCGCGGGCACGGTCACGCGGTCGCCAAGGGTGCGGACTTCGCCCGGATGTTCGCGGAACTGTTCGGCCGGGTTGACGGCTACTGCCACGGCCGGGGCGGGAGCATGCACATCAACGACCTGTCGATCGGCATGCTCGGCGCGAACGGCATCGTCGGCGCTGGCATCCCGATCGCGGTGGGCGCGGCCTTCGCCGGCGCCTACCGGTCCGACGGGACGGTTGCCATGGCGTTCTTCGGTGACGGCGCGTCGAACATCGGCACCTTCCACGAGGCGGCCAACCTCGCCGCCGTGCTGCACCTGCCGGTCGTGCTCGTCTGCGAGAACAACGGCTACGCCGAGTTCACGCCACAGGCCCGGCACATGCTGCTCACCGATGTCGCTGATCGCGCCGCCGCCTACGGCATGCCGAGCGAGATCTGCGACGGGATGGACGCGGTCGCCGTCCGTGCGGCCACCCTGCGCGCGGTGGAACGGGCCCGGGCCGGTGGTGGCCCGACCATGGTCGAGGCCAAGACCTACCGTTATTACGATCACCAGGGCGTCAAGGGTCTGCGCATCCAGTACCGCACCCAGGAGGAGATCGACGCCTGGAAGGAACGCGACGCGATCAAGCTGCTGGAGCGCGGGGCGACCGCTGCCGGCACCGTCGCTCCAGAGCGGTTCGAGGAGATCTGGGCGCAGACCAGGACCGAGGTGGCCGCGGCGATCGCCTTCGCGGAGGCGAGTCCCGAGCCGGATCCGGCGGACATCGCCCGTGACGTCTACAGCGAATGAGCCCGGTACAGCGACGAGCGGCCGAAGGAGTTCCCAGTCGATGACCCGCACCCTGACCTATGTCAAGGCGTTCAATGAGGGCCTCGCGCAGGTCATGCGCGACGACGACGACGTGTTCGTAGTCGGTGAGGATGTCGCCGGCTACGGTGGGGTCTTCCACATGTTCGACGGGTTGCTCTCGGAGTTCGGGCCGCGCCGCGTCGTGGACACGCCCATCTCCGAGGCGGCGATCGTCGGCCTCGGCGTGGGTGCCGCCGCCCGCGGCCTGCGGCCGGTGTGTGACCTGATGTTCATGGACTTCCTCGGCGTCTGCATGGACCAGGTGGTCAACCAGGCCGCCAAGATGAAGTTCATGTACGGCGGGTCGGTCAACGTTCCGCTCACCATCACGACCGCGGCGGGTGCCGGGCTCGGCGCGGCCGCGCAGCACTCCCAGAGCCTGGAGGCGTGGCTCGCCCACACCCCGGGACTCAAGGTGGTCATGCCCGCCACCCCGGCGGATGCCAAAGGGATGATCGTCTCTGCGGTGCGTGACGACAATCCGGTCATCGTGATGCTCAACAAGGTCCTGCTCGGAGCCAAGGGAGACGTGCCCGAGGAGATCTACGAGGTCCCGATCGGGAAGGCCGCCACGCTGCGCACCGGCGACGACGTCACGATTGTGGCCCTGGGGCGGATGACCGTCGAGGCGATGGCCGCGGCCGATGAACTCGCAGCTGAGGGCGTCTCGGTCGAGGTCATCGACCCCCGGACCGTGCAGCCGCTGGACAGCCAGGCGATCGTCGAGTCGGTTGTGCGCACCAACCGGGTGCTTGTGGTCCACGAGGCTGTTCGGTTCGGTGGCATCGGCGCCGAGATCGCCGCGCAGGTCCAGGAAGTCGCCTTCGACTATCTGGACGCCCCGGTGCTGCGCCTGGGCGCACCCTTCACCCCGGTGCCGTTCAGCCCGGCGCTTGAGCGGGCCTACATCCCTGACCGCACCCGGATAGCCGACGGCTGCCGCCGCCTGCTCGCACGGGGCTAGGGCCAGGGCCGGGGAGAGAGGAACTGCGGCGATGGCTGTCGAGGTGCTGCTGCCCAAGCTCGGGCTGACGATGCAGGAAGGCACGATCACCGAATGGCTCGTGCCGCCCGGTGGCCCGGTGCGACCCGGCGATGTGATCATGAGGCTCGCGACCGACAAGGTCGACACGGACGTCGAGGCCGAGGGCGAGGGGCATTTCCATCCGGTCGTACCGGCCGGAACCACCCTGCCTCCCGGCGCACTGGTGGGCTGGCTGCTCGCCGCCGGCGAGATTCTGCCGGGTGCGGTGTCCGGTGCTGGGCCCTCCGGCGCGGTGGTGTCCGGCGCGGTGGCGTCTGGTGCTGCGCTGTCTGGTGCGGCGGCGGCCCAACCCGGGCCGGCCGGTCGGCTGCTGGCGTCCCCGAACGCCCGTCGCGTCGCCCGTGCGCGAGGCATCGATCTCGTAACCATCCGTGGCACCGGGCCGGGCGGCCGGATCGTCTCCGAGGACATAGAGGCGGTGGACGTCGCCGCCCCGCCGCTGCCCGCCGCGCCCCTGCTCGCCGCGCCGCCGCCCGCCGCGCCGCTGGTGCGCCGGTACGCGGAGACCCTCGGTGTGGACCTCGCCACGGTTGCCGGGCGCGGACCCGCAGGCCGCATCCGCCGGGCCGATGTGGAGCGCGCAGCGGCAGCCGCGGCCGCAGCCGGGACGCGGGATGAACGCCCACCGCAGGCAGCGCCACCGGCCGGTCCACGGGCGGGTCAGGTCATCGCGCTGACCGGTATGCGGGGCGCGATCGCCCGCACCATGCATGCCAGCCTGCAGGAGATGGCGCAGCTCACCCACGGTTACGAGGCGGATGTGACCGACCTCGTGGCCCTGCGTGCCCAGCTCAAGCGGGAGTGGACGGGCACCGGTGCCACCGCGGGCGAACCGCGGGTGCCATCACTGAACGACTTCGTCGTGCGCGCTGCGGCATTGGCGCTGGGTGACCATCCGCTGCTCAACGCCACCATCCGCGACGGCGCAATCCACCTACTGCCCGAGATCCACGTCGGGGTGGCCGTGGCCGTGCCGGACGGACTGCTCGTGCCGGTCGTGCGCGACGCCGCCACCCGCGGTCTGCTCGACATTGCAGCCGAGGTGAGACGCCTGGCCGGCGCCGCCCGTGACAAGAAGCTTGCTGTGCGAGATCTGGAGGGTGCGACCTTCGTGGTCACATCCCTTGGCGGATACGGCGTGGACTTCTTCACCCCGGTGATCAATCCGCCGAACGTGGCCATCCTCGGGGTCGGGCGGGTCCGCGACGGGGTCCGCTGGGAGGGGGACACGCCGCGGCGGACGTCGGTGCTGACACTCAGCCTCAGCTTCGACCACCGTGCCGTCGACGGTGCGCCCGCCGCTGAATACCTTCGGACGGTCACGGCGTTGCTCGCCCGTCCGTTGCTGTTGCTCGCGGGTTGACTGCTCGCGGGTTGACTGCTCGCGGGTTGACGGCGGGGGGACGGCGTGGGGGTTGAAGGCTGAAAAGGGAGTCCTGATGACGTCAGTGGTACCACCGCGTCCCGCCCCGATCGATCATGAGCTGTTCGCCTCGCTGGACCCACCGCGGCTGGCAGGTGCCACGTGCGGGCGGTGCGGAACGACGATCTTCCCGGTCGGGCCGTCCTGCCCCCGGTGCTCGGCGGCTGGCAGCGACATATCCGTGGTCACGCTGCCCGAAACCGGCACGATCTGGACGCTGACCGTGCAGGGTTTCGAACCGAAGCCGCCGTATCACGCTCCACCGGACGGCTTCGCGCCGTACGCGGTCGGCTATGTGGATCTCGGCGGGGTGCTCGTCGAGTCCCTGCTGGTCGGGGACCCGGCCATGCTCGACATCGGACTGCGGGTATGGCTCACCCTCGTCCCGACCGGCGCCACCGGCGAGGTCACCTACGCCTTCGAGCCGGCAGCGGGCCTCGGGGAGACGGGAGCGGACACGTGAGTACCGACCGGGACCGGGATGCCGCCGACGCCGTCTACATCGTCGGGGTCGGCATCCACCCTTTCGGCCGGCACGAGGGCGTTGCCGCGATGGTCATGGCCGAGCATGCAACCCGGGCCGCGCTTGCCGACGCAGGCATCGGCTGGCCCGACGTCGACCTTGCCGTCGGTGGCAGCAACGTGTCCGGCAAGCCCGACACCCTCGTTTCCCGCCTCGGTCTTACCGGACTATCGTTCATTACCGTACGCAATGGATGTGCCACTGGTGGTGTAGCATTGGCGACCGCGGCGAACGCGCTGCGGGCCCGGGAAGCCGACGTGGCGACCGTTATTGGGTTCGACAAGCACCCGCGTGGCGCGTTCAACTCCGACCCGGCCAGTTACGGGCTGGGGGACTGGTACGGCCGGACCGGTCTCATGGTCACCACCCAGTACTTCGCCATGAAGACCCGGCGTTACCAGTACGAACACGCGGTCTCCGACCGGTCACTGGCCCGGGTCGCGGTGCGCGCGCTGCGCAACGGCGAGGCCAGCCCCACCGCCTGGCGGCGCACCCCGCTCACCGAGGATGAGGTACTCGCCGCGCCGACGGTCAACGCCCCGCTGACCCGATCGATGTTCTGCTCGCCGAGCGAGGGAGCGGTCGCCCTCGTCCTCGCCCGTGGCGACCGTGCCGGTGACCTGTGTGAACGCCCGGTGCGGCTCGCGTCGGTGGCGTTGCGCACCCGCCGGTTCGGATCGTTCGAGGTGTTCTCCCCGTGGCTTGCGCCCGATCCTTACCACAGCCCGAGCATCGACGCGGCTGCCGCGGCGTTCGCCGCCGCCGGTGTCGACCCGTCCGAGGTGGCCGTCGCGCAACTGCAGGACACCGACAGCGGCTCGGAGATCATCCACCTCGCCGAAACGGGCCTGTGCGGGCACGGCGAGCAGGAGAAACTCCTTGCTGACGGCTCCACCGAGGCCTACGGCCGCCTCCCGGTCAACACCGACGGCGGATGCATCGCCAACGGTGAGCCGATCGGCGCGTCCGGACTGCGCCAGGTGCACGAGGTCGTCCGCCAGCTGCAGGGGCGGGCGCTGGGCCGGGCGGTCCCCGGGGCCCCGCGGGTCGGCTTCACCCACGTGTACGGCGCGCCGGGACTGTCCGCCTGCGCGGTCCTGACCGTCTGAGCTGACCGTCCAGGTCGACCGTTTGAGCTGACCGCCTGAGCTGACCGTCTGATGATGCCGTGCGAAAGGGACCCCCACCGATGACCGCTTCGGGCAGCAACGTCGACCTCGTGACCTGGCGTGGCGAGGTACGGCGCTGGCTCGCCGCCACCGTTGCCGCGCCGGTGGCAAGCCACGGCCCGCCCGACCTCGCGGTGTTCCGTAACCTCTCCGACGGCGACGAGCACACGTTGCTGGAGAACGTCCGAGCCTATCGGCGGGCCCGCTACGACGCGGGCTACGGAGCGCTCACGCTGCCGGTGGAGCACGGCGGCGCCGGTCTGCCCGCGCTGTTCGCGACCGCCTTCGCCGAGGAGGAACGCGCGTTCGCCGTGCCGCCGTCCACCGAGCTGATCAGCGTGACGACCGGTCTGGTCGGCCCGGCCGTGGCGATGTTCGGCACCGAGGCACAGCGGGAGCAGTTCGTCGGGCCGCTGCTGCGTACCGATCTGCTCGCCTGTCAGCTGTTCAGCGAACCCGGGGCCGGTTCCGACCTCGCGGCACTGGCCTGCCGCGCCGTGGCGGACGGGGAGACCTGGGTCGTCGACGGGCAGAAGGTCTGGTCGTCCGGCGCGCGGTTCGCCGACTACGGACTGTTGCTTGCCCGCACCGACCCGGACGTGCCCAAGCACGCCGGGATCACCGCCTTCCTGGTTCCCATGGACGCCCCCGGTATCGAGATCCGCCCGATCCGGCAGATGAGCGGAGGTACGTCGTTCAACGAGGTCTTCCTCACCGGCGTCCGGATCCCCGACGCCCTGCGTGTCGGCGCGGTCGGCAACGGTTGGCGGGTCGCGAACGCGACGCTGTCCTTCGAGCGCACCGCGTCCGGATCGGTGACCCGGCGTAAGGGCGGAACCTTCGACGACGTGCTGGAGCTCGCCCGCCGCCTGGGCCGGGCCGGTGACCCGGTGGTCCGTCAGCAGCTCGCGGATCTCTACATCCGGACGGTGCTGCGGGCCGCGACCGCCGGACGGGTGGCGCGGGCCGCAGCGGCCGGGGCGTCGCCGGGGCCGGCGGCATCCGTCGGCAAGCTGGTCGCCTCCGACGTGCTGACCCGCACCGGCGAGCTCGCCGTCGACCTGCTGGGTAGCCGGGCGGCGGCCGACTCCGGTGAGGGGTTCGGCTGGACCGAGCATCTACTCGGCGCGCCCGGCTACCGGCTGGCCGGCGGAACCGACCAGATCCAGCGGAACATCATCGGAGAGCGGGTCCTGGGCCTGCCGGCGGAGCCGCGGATCGACAAGGACGTGCCCTGGTCCGCGTTGTCCCGCTCCTGAGCGGCGGCCTGAACCTCACCCGGGCGGGTTCTGGGCGGAGGCGATGACGTGGAACGCCACACCGAACGGGTCCTCGACGATGGCGACACGCCCGTAGGGGGAGTCCTGGGGTTCGCCGGGACATGCGCCGCCGCCGTCGAGGACCCGCCGTACGGCCGCGTCGGTGTCCTCGACCTCGAAGTAGGTGATCCAGGATGACGACGGCGCGTCGGCCACGCCGTGAATTCCGCCGATCATCTGGCCGTCGCCGCGGTGCAGCACGGTGTAGTCGATGTCGGGAGCCGCCATGGGTTCCAGGGTGTAGTCGAAAACCGCCTGGTAGAACGGGCGGGCCGCGTCCGCTGTGGGTGTGCGCAGCTCGTTCCACGCCAGGGAACCGGGTTCGTTGACGATCCGCGCGCCGGGGTGCATACGGCCCTGCCAGAGGCCGAACTGCGCGCCGGTCGGATCGAGGGCGATCGCCATCCGCCCGGCGTCCATCGCATCGATGGGCGCCACGACGACCTGGCCGCCGGCGTCGGCGATGTGCTTGGCAGTGCCGTCAGCGTCGTCGGTGGCGAAGTAGAGGTTCCACCAGAAGGAGGTGGCGTTCGGGTCCGGGTTCGCCATGACGGCCGCCACCGGCTGCCCGCGCAGCAGGCACATCGTGTAGCCCCCGGCTTCGGGGGGTCCCTCCTCGAACTCCCAGCCGAACAGGGTGCCGTAGAACTCCTTTGCGCGTTGGATGTCGGGAATGCCGAGGTCGATCCAGGTGGGTGTCCCCGGCGGTTGGTTACTCGTGACTTCGACCATGGGTCCGTCTCCTTCGAGCGTGTCGGGTACAGGCCTGCCTACCCATCCTCGACATCTCCTGACGGTTCGACCAGTCCCCACGCTCGCAAGCCCACGCCGACTCCGGGGTCCTCAGCTGAGGACGGTGATCCTGGCGCCTGTGCCGGAGAGGTAGAGCGGGCTGTCGGTGATGTTCACGCGGTCCTCCTCTTTCAGAACGGTGGTGGCTCCGGCTCCGGCTCCGGGTTGGGGTTCGGGTTCGGGTTGCAGTCGATGTAGGGTTCCGGACTGGTGTGGTGGACGCGTTTTTCCGGGCTCGTCCAGGTGACCGACCCGTCGGAGCCGGCCAGGTTGACCGACCATTTCCCCCCGTGTTTCATGCGGTGGTGGCGGCGACACAGAGTGAGCAGGTTTGCCGGGTCGGTGGTCCCGCCGCCAGCATGGGGCTGGACGTGGTCGAGGTCGCAGGCCGCGGCGGGTTTACGGCAGCTCGGGAACCGACAGGTGCGGTCCCGGGTCTGCACGTGACGGGCGAGCGCGGCTGAGGGGAACCGTCGCCGGCTCACATCCAGGAGACTGCCGTCGACGGGGTCGGTGAGGATCCGCCGCCAGGTGGCGTTGGCCGCGCAGGCCAGGTCGCGGGCGAGCCCTGCGGAGATCGGCCCGTAGCCGGCCAGCTCGCCGGGGGCGTCGGTCAGCCCCAGCAGGGTGTCGGCAGGCACGATCACCCCGATCTCGATGTGGACGGGTTCGTAATCATGATGGCGGCCCAGCAGTAGATCGGTGAGGACGTCCGCGCGGCGTTCATCCATGCTCCGGGGATCGTCCGGAGCGCCGGCACAGCGGGCGAGGGCGTCGATGTGCTGGTAGGCGGCCTGGGCTTCGGCAGCCGGCAGGAACGCCCACAGTTCGGCCATGCCGTCATCGAGGGGTCCGATGCGCACCTGCCGCTCCCGGCGCTGCTTCTCGTGGCGCCGCTGGGCGCCATCGGGGTCGACGGCGAGCACGGCCCGGCGCAGGGCCTGGCGGAACAGCGTGTGGCTCGCCCGACCGCCGCGGGCCAGCACCTTCTCCTCGACGGCCGCCGCGTGGACCTGTGACAGCGAGCCGGTGGCGTCGGCGACCGCGCGCGCTCGGCCCAGGTCGATCGCACCGGCTTCCAGAGCGGCCAGGGTGGCCGGTAGCCGGTAGGTCACCGTGTGCGCCAGCTTCAGCTGGGCGGCTGCGGCGCTGCACGACAGGTCCAGCTCGATGGCGATCTCGCTGGCGGCGAACTCGCTGAACACCGGGTCCGGCCCGGCCGCGGACCGCAGCTCGACGAACCGGGCCTGCGTGCGGATCAGCGCCGCGTCCAACCTGGCCTTCTCCCGCACGATGGTCGTCATGAGGGTCAGGCAGGCATCCGCATCCAAGGCGGCGATAGGCTCGGGGCCTGCGCACGCATCACATGTTGGGCACGCATCAGATCTTGCGCACCCATCGGTCGGATCGAACATATGTTCAGTTTAGCTCGCTATCCCGACATTTCCACCCCGTTCAGCGACCCGGATTCGTCGTCGGGCCGCCCCGGACGCCTTCACCATCGCGGCAACCTCGACGGCCCGACGACGATTCTGCGTGGACAAGGCGTGCTCCTGGATGTTCCAACCCGGCCAGGTAACTGCTGGTGCCGCCCTTGACCGACGACCGGTGGACGCGGGTCAGCCGCTGACGCCGATCTGGCCGAGCAGAGTCGCGTGGTCGAAGGAGACGGTCTCCTTGACAAGCCGGTCGCCGTCGAAGTGGAAGACGCAGCCGCAGCGCACGTCGATGGGTCTGCCGGTGGCGGGCACACCGGCCCACGGGCCATGGTGGGTAACCGCCATCCGGGTGTCGACGAACACGATGTCGTCGCCGTGGTGGATTGAAAGGGCTTCGGCGGCGAAATCGGGGAACGCGCCGAACAGCATGGTCAGTAGCTCCTCGACCGCTTGCGGCCCGTTCGTCGGGGCGCCCAGGGCGACCACGTCGTAGTTGGCCTCGGCGAAGGTGTTGAGGGTGGCGGCCCTCGGCCTCCATGTGCGTCCGCACGATCGCTTCGCGGCGGGCCCGCAGCTTGGCTTCGGGAGTGGTGTTGGTGTCGGTGTCGGTGGTGGCCGTGTTAGTGGTTGTCGTCATGGCCGCAATGGTGCGCGGGCGGCCCCGGCCCGGAGATCCCGGAGATCCCGGAGATCCGCCATTTGCCGTCGCCGGCAGACTATGTACACGCTTTCCCCGCGGCTGGCTGCTGGCTGCTGGCGGATTCAGGCGATGCCCGAGCGCACGGCGAACGCTGTCGCCTCAGCAGGTCGGCGGCCAGGAAGACGTGGGTGGGGTTGGCGAGGTCCGCATCATCCGCGCGGGTCGCGAGGGTGACCAGGCGTCGCCCGATCGCGATCCGCTCGGTCAGATGGCCCGCTCCCCGCAGGGTGAACTGGCGGGCGTGCAACGCGACCCCGAGGGCCGCGTCGTCGCCGCTTACGCCGGCCACCTCGAGCGCTTCGGCACTGCGTTCCCGCGCCGGTTCACCACCGGCATGCCAGTACAGCTCGATCGCCAGTCGGCTGAGCAGCCGTGCCCGAAGTGCGTGATTGTCGGTGTTCGCCTTGATGGCGTGGGTGAGCAGGGAGACCAACGTCCAGTCGACGGTGCCTGCGGTGACCACGGTGGTGCCCGCGCCCAACGCGGCGCGGGCGAGTTGTGCGCGTGCGCCGCAGCGTGCGGCCATCTCGGCGGCGCGGTCGCAGGCGCGGCGCGCACTGTCGCGGTGGCCGGCCCGCGCCCATGCCGGCGGCGTCATGCCCGCCGGCGTGCAGCAGCCTGGACAGCTCCTGTACGAAGAAGGGGTTGCCGCCGGTCCGGGCGTGCATCGTCGCCACGATGTCGCGGTAGGCGGCGATGACGAGCACCGGGGCGTCCGCAAGTTCCCCGGTCAGATAGGTCAGCAGCAGCACCGAGGGCTCGTCGGCGCGGTGCAGGTCGTCGATGACGATGACGAGGCCGCTGCCTTCACCGGCCAGCCGGACCATGGTGCACACCGCGTCGAACAGACGGAATCGGGACGCCGCGTCGGGCTGGCCGGGGGTGCTATTGATCAGGCGCTCGATGTCGGTCCACCCCGGTCCGAGTCGCTGCGCGTACAGACCCGGCACCGGCGTGGGTCGGCGGTTCGGGTCGGTGACCAGAGCCCGCAGCACCTGGACCCAGGGCCAGGACGCCGGCGCGCCACCGTCCTCCCGGCAGCGGCTGGAGACCGTGCGGACCCCGGCGGCCGTGGCGTGCGCGAGCAGTTCGTGCAGGAGCCGGGTCTTGCCGATCCCGGGCTCGCCGCCGAGCAGCACGAGCCCGCCGCGGCCCGCGCGTGCAGCGTCCAGCCGGTCGACGAGCAGGCCCAGCTCAGCGTCCCGGCCGACCAGTGGGGCCGGGCCTGCGGCCTGGAACGCAATCGGACGGCCCCCCTTGTGCACCTGAGCACTGTCGACCGCCGAGGCCACCGCCGTCCACACATCCCACCCGTTGGCCGAAGGCCGGGTCCGTAGGGCCGCGCAGCTTATCTGTCGGTCACCGTGGGGTGGCCGGTTCCGGCGTGAACGGGCCACACCGTGTCTGGTACCGGTACCGAGCCGTGGTCACCCTCGTGGACCTGGGTGAGGATCGTGTGCAGCTGAGAATCGGCGTGGACCTCAGCCGTGTGCCGCCACTCGGTGAGCAGCTGCGAGATCGGGGCCATGTTGTTCACCGCTGCCGTGGCGTGTGCGGTCCGCACGAACTCGGCGGCCAGCTCGTCGGCCGCGGCGGCCGGCAGGAACCGCACCTATACCTATGCAAGCACGGTGGGTAGCACCTGGCGGATCAGATCGGCACCGCCCTGCTCGCGGAGCACGCCGGCGAGCAGACGTGCAGTCAGGTCCACGACCTCACCCTCCTGCTGGGCCCGGTCGGCGGACATCAGCACCAGGTCGTCGGCGTCCCGGCGGCGCAGGCGTAGCGCCCGGATGCCGGCCAGCCGGGCGGTTGTCCTCGTCGGGTGCTGGATCAGCTCGGTGAACGGCGCTTCCTGAGGCGGACCACTCACGACCTCAAAGATACCTAAGAGATCGTCGCGTCCGGGCATGCCGTCGATGTCGACTCCGCAAAATGATCACTCGGCGGTGAGGTCGTCGTCTCAATCGGCATCCTCGTCGCTGTTCTCACCGACTCCCAGCGGCAGCCGGGCCACCGTGTCCCACCCGTACGCGTGGCTCTCGCGGCGCAGCTCCACCAGGGTGACGGAATCGACCACGACGCGGATCCGGGGCAGCTCCCGCAGGGTCGCGACGGTCTCGACGACCGGGCGCGCGTCGATCGTTTCGCCTACGTAGGCGATGTTGATATATGGGTGGAACTCGTCGGGTTCGCCAACGGCCTTCACCGTGCGGGCCCCCGCGTCAAGGACGTGGTCATTCAGTGCAAGCAGCGGTTCCCAGGGGACGACGGCGAGTCCGACCGAGTCTGGGGAGCCGGTCGCCGGGCCCACGATCAGCGTGAACGGTTCGATGGCCGCGAGCGACCGACGGGCCTCGGCGACGGCACGGTCGATGTCGTCGATGTCGTCGATCTCGTCGACGAAGGCCAGCCGAGCGAGGGTGAGCAGCAGCCCGTCGGGGGACACGTGGTCGAGGCCGGGCAGCCGCAGCCGGTCCTGGCACCGTGCGACCAGCTCGTGCAACTCCGCGGCGTCCTCGAAGGTCAGCACCCAGTGGTAGGCGCGACGTCCGCGGATCCAGCCCGGACGGCTCCAGTGACTGGCGAGGGTGTCGAGGCCGGCGAAGCGATGCCAGTCGGCGGTCACGGGATCGTCGAAGGATGGGATGATCCGGTCCTGCCACTGGCCGTCCGCCAGTGCCACCAGCTTGTCCAGTCGATCCAGAGCGGGTGCGGGGGAGCACAGGCCGAGGTTGTGCGCGGCGTGCAGCACATAGCCGAACGCCGGCGGGGTCCGCGGCGTGTGCGCGAGCAGGCCTGCGCTTATTTCCCCGTCGGGCAGTTCGGGATCGGGCCGCTGGCCGGATGGCGGCAGCAGCCCCGGGAATAGCAGCCCCGCCATCGCCCACAGATCGTCCACGGCGCTGTGCGTCGACCAGATCAGCCCGCGAAGGTCCGCCCAGGCATTCTGATGCGCGGTCAGGGCCTTCTCGGCCGCCTGTCGCAGCTGGTGGTAGTCATCCTCGACTGCGGCGAGTTCCGCGGCGGCCTCGTCGGCGCTGTCGGCGTCCGGGTTGTGGATGGCGATCTTCATGACGATCGTGCTGACGCTGAGCATCACCAGGAGAAAGACGACCACCACGGTCAGGTAGAGGCCGGAGCCCCCGCCGCCGCTGGCGCCGTCGCTCCGGCCAAGCTCGTCGGACGCTTGTCCCGCCGCCGTCAGGAAATCGCCGCGGGCCTTGGCGGCCATGCCGATCAACGTCAGCACTGCGACGGCGAGCGCACCTGGCACCCGCC
>NZ_CAUVXI010000001.1:44155-46800 GCF_963555845.1 Protofrankia sp. Cas8
GGGCGGTTCGGTGTCCGTCCATCCGGCACGTCGCCGGCGCCAGATGACGACCGGTTCGGCGAGCAGATGGCCGGTCCAGAACAGCAGTAGGGCCAGTCCCACCCCCGGTAGGTAGGACAGCCAGTACTCGATTGAGGCTACTGAGTCACCGACTCCGGTCAGGTAGCGGAACAGCCGGCCGAGGAACCAGACCTCGAACAGTGCCACCAGCAGCGTCGCGACCATGGCGAGTGCCGACAGCGACAGGAAGCGGGGCATCCGCAGCGGTCGGCGCCGGTCGTGTGGCCCGTCGTCGGCGTAGCGGGCCTCCACCCGGGCCGCCTGCCGGCGAGTGGTGACGATCTGCTCCTGCCGCACGAAAGTGGCCAGAGCACGCAGGGCGGAGTCGGTCGCCGTGGCCGCCTCGATCAGGGTCCGCAGCGCCTGCTCGATGCCCGGCCGGGCCGAGCGCACCACCTCGGCGCTCTCCCGGAACGCGAGCAGGTGCGCGGTACCCTGCGGATCATCCTCGGCGCGCTGGGCCAGGAAGTCCGTCAGACAGCGGCATGCGGGCGCCCCGGGCGCCGGGCACGGGGGGGAGGCGGTGCACAGCGCCCACGGTCGTGGTTCGAGTGAGAACTGTCGACTCACCGTCATCCTTTCGTCTGGCCGAGTGCGATGACGATCTCGACCCGGCGGTCGCAGCTCATCGCGGCCGGGTCGGCGCTGCCGTCGGTGCGGTGTTCCAGTCCGCATGCCGGACTTGGGCGGCTCTCGCCGAGCCCGATCGCCTTGCCCACGGTGAGCCCGTCGGCCCGAAGCGCGTCGGCGACCCGCTGCGCCCGGCCCAGGGAGAGCAGATCGTTGTGGTCGTCCGTGCCACGTGAGTCGGTGTGCCCGTCGACCTCGGTGACGGTTCCGGACGCCCCGCGCACCCGCCGCTCCACGTCGGTGAGCGCGGTCCGGGCCGTTGCCAGCAGTTCGGTGGAGTTGGTGTCGAACAGCATTCGGTCGGGCAGCGTCACGATGATCGTTCCGCTGTCGCGTCGCTCGGTGATGGCGGGAAAGGTGACGGCGGCGTCCGGCACGCCCGGCGTTCGGGTCGCCGGACCGGTGGTCACGGACCCGCCGGCCGCCGCCGTGGCCTCGCTGTGGATGTCGCACGACGTCGGGTTCGCGGTGGCCGCGCCGCACAGTCCGCGCCACAGCGCGGTCAGCCAGTCGAGCTGGGCGGTTGCCGGCGACGGCTGGTCGTCCGCCGGATGGCCTATTCCGAACATGGTGACCTGGACGCCGGCGAGGTCGGGCAGCTGCGTGGCCGTTCGGCAATCAGTGACGATCTTCTGTACGTCCCCGGCGATGGGGGATTCGAGCAGATCCGCGCAGCCGGAGTTGACCAGCCCGTCGGAGGCGACGACGACGTGGCGGCGGCCGGATGCGGTGGCGGTCTGGTGGGCTGCTGCCGCCAGCGCGCCAAGGATGTCGCTGCCCGCCGCGCGGGCCGGTGCCGTGGCCGCGTTCGCCAGCAGCTGCCGGGCGCAGCGCAGGGAAGCGACCTGGGCGCTGGTCCGCTGGTCGGGGTTGGCCAGACGCGGGGTCGCCACTGTGGTCCAGGTCATCGTCGTAGCTGAGCCGTCGAAGCCGGAGATGGTGATCGTGTCGCCACGCAGCACCGCCGCGCGGGTCGCGGCGTCCAGTTCCGGCGCTGCCGCGTAGGCCGGGCCACCGTTGCCCCGGACGCTGGCGGAGCGGTCGAGCACCAGCGCGGTGATCCCGGCGCCCGGGACGGCGTCCGGCGTGTTCGGACGCCCGGCGCAGGCGTCCACGTCGGACGACGGGGAGGACGGGCTGCCCGGTTGGCAGGCGACGAACAGGCCCGCGCCGACGGCGAACAGCGCCATCCCCGTGACCAGCAGGCGCGGCCACCGGGCCGTCGATCCGGCCGCCGGTCGAGTTGCCGCCGCCGGGACCGCTCGGGCCGCTGTCCGCGGGGTCGGTCGGACGGCCGGTCGCGGTCCCGACCGGCGGGCGGGCGGCGGGCGCCGACCCGCGGCGGGGCTCATCGAGCGCCGCCCGACGTCGACGGGTTCGACCAGTCGGCCACCGGTAGTCCGGCCCACTGCATCAGCCGGACCAACGCGGAGTTGTGTGCCACGTCGAACTCCAGCAGATCGACGTTGTTCGCGTTGTCCACCGCCTTGAACACCGTTGCCAGCAGGTCGTCATCCTTGGACTCGCGCTGCTCGGCGAGCCGGTCGACGATGTCCGCGGCGTGCTGCGGCTGCGCGGCCAGCCGCAGCAGGTAGCGGGCCAGGTACGGTGCCGGGGGCAGATCGGCGTCGAGGGCGTCGATGCCGAGCATCGCCAGCAGCCGCCGCCACTGCGTCGCCATCTCGGTGTAGTTGCCGACGAGTTGCTGGGAGAAGTCGTGCAGCGCGTCCTGCTCCAGCGCCCTGGTCCACGCCTGCTGCTGCAGTGTCCGCACGTCGGTGTGCAGGGTGACCTCGGCCCGGGCGGACCACCCCAGCGTCGTCTCCGGCAGGCCCTGGTGCGCCAGCACGTCCAGCCGGGCGTTGAGGCAGGTCTCGGCCTCGGCGGCCTGATGCGGCGGGTAGGTCCGCAGCACGCACCGGGTCGCCACGGCGATCTTCTCCTGGACGAGAGTC
>NZ_CAUVXI010000001.1:47202-116238 GCF_963555845.1 Protofrankia sp. Cas8
CGTAGTCGGCCGCCCGGCGGCGGATCTCCGTCACCGGACGCCGTCCGTCGTGCCAGGCACACCGCACCGTCACCTCGAAGTCGTAGGCGTCGCCCTTGCTCGGAGTCTGGACCGGCTCACCGGCGATGATCCATTCCTGTTCGGGACGGTTCTCGGGCGCGCCAGCGATCCAGGTGCGCAGTCGCCGCAGCGGCCCTCGCCGGTCGGGCTCGGCACTCATCACTGGGCTCCCATCGGTCCGAAGATGTCGTTGATCAGACTCTGTGCGGCGGGATGGTCGCCAGAGGTCCGCCAGTCCGCCCACCACAGGTCCGCATAGAAGCGCAGGCGCTTGACCAGCTCGCCGTGATTGGTGAGGCGGATGAGCAGATCCACGGTGGCCTCGGCCCGCTCCGGCTTCGTGTCCGCCTCCTCGCACCACGTCCGCAGCAGCGGCCAGCCCAGGGTCGCCAGGACCGGCGCGGTCAGCAGCAGCCGCCACAGCTCGTCATGGATCTTCTGGCGGTGCGGGTCGGTGCCGACGTGCCCGTTCAATGCCCAGCGGGTGCCGCCGTCCGGGCCGTCGTCGGAGGCGAGGTAGAGCAGGCAGCCGGCGGCGTAGTAGAAGACGGTGGGAGGGCGTATCCGCAGCTGTGTCTCGTACGACCCCCGCAGCCGCAGCCGTATTATCCGTTCCCGTACCTGTTCGATCTCCTGCACCCATTGATCGAGCAGGTCGAATACCTGCTCCATCCCGCCGGCGGACGCCACCGCGTACACCACCTCCATGGCGAACGCGAGCGGCTGGCGGTTCTGCCGAAATGGCACGGCCGCGGTGCGGCGGACCAGCTCGAGGGCCTCCCCGGTGCGGCTGGCCCCGGGCGCAGTGGCGTAGACCAGCAGGGCCGCCGTCCGCCACCGGTCCCCCTGACCGCTCCAGCGCTGCACCCGTTCCCACGCCCGGTCGGTGATCAGTGGGTACCCGATCATCGCCTCAACCGTCCAGGCCGCGGCGCGCTGGCCCGACCGGTTGCGGCGGATCCACGGTTCGACCAGCTCTGCCATAATCAGGTCGAAGTCGTGGGTGGCGAACCGGCCGACGGCCTGCGCCGCTCGCAGCCGCACCGCCTCGGGTTCGGCGCCGTGCGCGCCCACCAGAGCGAGCTCGGTGAGCCAGTGCCGCAATGCCGTCTGCGTCAGGTGGTGCTCGTCCCAGACGAGGTCGAGGACGGCACCCGCCATCGCCGGATTGCGGAACCGGACCCGGCCGGCGTTCCCGGCCGGCGTGTCGTCCTCGTCACGGTCGACCGGGCTCGCCTCCACCCACACCAGCAGCGCCGCAGTCGGCTCGGTGAACGATGTGCCGACCCGCATGCCCGGCCGGCCGTCGGTGAGGACGTCCCGCAGCCGGTTCGCGGCCCGGATGACGAGATCGAGTGGCATGTCGTTGCAGACCGCGAGGGCGACCAGGAAGGCTCGCCGAAACAGTCGCACCGCCTCGGCGGAGCGCGGCAGGTCCTCCTGGGCGATGCCCCGCAGCGGATCGGCGAGCAGGCCCGCGGTCTGCCGACGGACCTGCTTGTCGAGGTAGGCGTCCGCCGGAGCGCGGTCCCGCAACGCGGCGGCGACCAGCGCCGCGATCTGCGCGACCCGCCGCAGCGGCGCGCCGTCCAGAGCGCTGAACACCGATGGCGGCAACCCGCTGATCTGATCGGCCCGGCATGCGTACTGCCGGTCGAGCAGGATCTTCAGTACGTCGGCGCGCTCGGGCATCTCGTGCCGGACCACGTCGCCCCCGGTCAGCACCGTGGCGCCGACGGCTGCGTCAATGGCGAGCACGAACCAGGCGCGTTGGAAGCGCGCCAGTCGGGTCAGCTCGTCCACGAGCAGGTCGAACCCGTCCCGGCGGGCCGCCGCGGTGACGTCGAGGACGTAGCCGTAGCCGGCGCGCAGGTCGGTCGCGGTGAGCCGACCCGGATCGGTACCCGGGTCGAACAGTGCGACGCCGGCGCCCTCCGGCAGTATGTCGGCGAGCGCGCACAGCGCGAGACTGGTACGTCCGGAACCGTCCGGGCCGACCAGCAGCCCGACCGGGCTGTACCGCAGCCGGTCGGCCAGCCGTTGCCTGCTGGTGGCGACGCCGGGGGCCGGGCTGTACTCGACAAGAACGGTGCGTAGCCGCGCGATGGTTCCCGCGCCGACTTCCCGGGCCCGCGGTCCAACGCGTCGCCCGGGGTTGATGTTGATCGTCCCGACCGACCCGCCGATCGTGATCGAGTCGTCGCCCATGCCGATGGTGCCGTGCAGGCTGCGGTGGCCTCGTTCGGCCTCGGCGCGTAGCCGGCGGTTGCCCTCGACGTCGTAACCGAACTCGTCGTCGGATGAGCCGGCTGGATCGGCGCCGTCCGTCTTGCGGTGTCCGTTGTCGTCTCGATCATCGTTGCCCCCGCGGGTATCACGGGGTGGCCGGGGCGGTTCGCCGTCCCCGTGTCCGCCGCCCGCCCGCCCGGGATCGTTCGCGGATCCGGTGGCGCCGGCCGCGCTGCCCTCGCCTGGGCCTGAGCCAGCTGCTCCGCTGTCGCCGCCGGTGTCGTCGGCCGTCGGTGTCGTCATCGTGAACCCGCTGTCATCCGAAATTCAGGGTGTCGACGTCGCCGATGATCACCGGGCTGCGGTCTCCGGTGGTGACCACGAAGCCGGCGCTGGAACCCCCTGGGCTGGACGGACCGGCCGGATCCGGCTGAGCCGGGCCGGGTTCATGAGGACCTGATTCCCCCGGACCTGATTTCCCTGGATCCGGCTCGTCTGGCCTTGCACCGGTCTCCCGGGCGATGGCGGTGAGTACCTCCGGCGACGGAGCGGACTGGGTCGTTCCCCACAGGCAGACCCACAGGGCGGTGCCGGCGCCCTTGCGCCCCGGGCCGATCCGCATCGGGGCGAAGTCGGCCGGGTGCAGGTCACGCCGCTGATCGTGCACGGTGTCGTCGTACATGGCCTGGGAGAGCAGCAGGACGAGATTGGCCGTGGGCACGTGACGCAGCAGCAGGCGTCCTTCGTCCGCGTCGAGGATGCCGGCGGTGGTGTTGATGGCCGAGCTGACCCAGCCGTTGCCGGACGGCTGTGCCAGGCCGTGGTGCAGGGCGAACC
Organism: Protofrankia sp. Cas8; assembly: GCF_963555845.1. Lineage (NCBI taxonomy): Bacteria > Bacillati > Actinomycetota > Actinomycetes > Frankiales > Frankiaceae > Protofrankia > Protofrankia sp. Cas8. Next base: position 50,329 of record NZ_CAUVXI010000001.1, read on the forward strand.
GGACGCGCAGCCGGTGGCTGTCCAGCCGGTCGGAGTTGCGCCGGGCGAGGCCCATCGCGAACTCGCGCGGCAGATCCGCGACGAGTCTCTCGCGAGGAACGGACGCGGGGACCAGACCCAGCGCTCCGTCCCCGTCGTCGCGCAGGCCCGGCGCAGCCAGCTCGATGCCGAGCCTGGTGAGACAGGCAGTGAGGATGAACCGGAAGTCCTCCCGAAGTTGGCGCTGGTCGGCCGTTATGTGCGCGCTCGAGTTCGCGATGTCGGCGGCGAGGACGGAGTAGGGCAGCAGGTCCTGGTCGTTCATCGGGCTCCTTCCCGACCGTTGCTGATGGATGCAGCAAACGGGTAGATGGGTGTTGTGATGCGCCAGAACTGGCGGATTGAGCGGTCTGGTCGCGGACACGGCCGGCGACGTCCGCGGTCACCGGGGCAGTGGGCAGCGATCGCCGGTGCGAACCCGCGAATCAGGCGTCGGCTCAGGTGTTCGTGCCGGTCCGAGTGTCCGCATCGGCGAGGCGACCCAGTCCCGCCGGATCGAGGACGACCAAGCGTCGGTACTCGGTCGACAGAACCCGCGCTTCCCGCAGTTCGCGGAGAATCGTCCGCACCGTGGATTCGCTGCAGGCAGCCGCCGCGGCGAGCTCGGGCTGGGTGAGGGCGACGTCGATCTCCACGCCGAGGGGAGTGTGCGTACCGTACAGCTGGCACAGCTCGGCGAGGATGCGGGCCACCCGGACCGGCGGACGGCAGCCGGCGAGGTCGACCTGGCGCCGGGTGGCCGCACACAGCCGGTCGCCGAGCATCCGGGTGTAAGCGGCCTGGGCCTCGGGCCGGTCGCACAGGAACGATCGCCAGCTCGTCGCCGACAGCCGGCGGGTCTCGACGTCGTGGCAGGCCATGACCGTGGCGATCCGTTGCCGGCCGCTCAGGGCCGCGAGGTCGCCGACGATGTCGCCGCCCACCCGCAACGAGATCAGGACGTCCCGATCGTCGGATCTGCCAATCACCTTAATGATTCCGCTTAATAATAGAAGAACATGGTCTGACTGTTCGCCTTCCCGGAGCAGATATTCCTGCGCGGTGAACCGGTATGCGCGGCCCAACCGCGTCGCCTGTTCCGCGATGGGCGCAGGTAGGCGACCCAGAAAGGTGTAGGGCGGCCACTGCGGCAGCCAGGTATACGACACGACGGCCCCCCGAACATCGCCGGATCGATGGCGACAGTATGATCTGATTGATCGGTAAACAATACAGCAGAATTTGGGATTTTCCGCTCTTGCGTCGTCGCCGAGGGCGGCCGCGGTGTGGCGGTGATCGCAGCCGGCCACGGGAACTGGGCGCTGGCGTCATCGACCCGGCGACGTAGGGCGCATCCGCGGAGCAGGGTTGCCACCCCCGGTGGGGTGAAGCATTGCGTACTTCGGCCCCGGTCAGCGTGGCTGTGCCCGCGGTGGCGGTGCCCGGATCGACGATCTGCGTGCCGTCCGCGGGCGGGGCCGGCTTCTGTCCTAATTTGTACGTGATGGTTGCCGGGACGAGCTGTGGGACTGTGGCAGATAGCCGGTCAAGCGGTCAATATGTCGTGCCGGGGGATTCCACCGCCAGGCCCGAGGCGCGCCGCCTCCACGAGGGGCTTGTCATATTTGAGCATGATGTGCAGCGAATCCCCGAGGTCCAGCGCAGTGGCGAGGTGAGTTGCTTCCAGGATGCGCAGGCGCGGTGGTGGAACACGCGTCCCATCGCCGAGCACCGGAGGCATGATTTCGACGGAATCGCCAGCGGGTGGGGGCTTCGATGGCGGGTTCGCAGACCGCACGTCAGGCGGTGAGGAGAACTCGGCCGTCGTGTGCGCGGATGGCTGGCGGCCCGTCGTTCAGTGCGTCGAGGACACGCACCGCGTATGCCTCGGCCATGTCGTTGCGCACGTCGTCGGGTGTCATCCAGCGGAGTCGGGAGGTCTCGTCACTCGTACGGATGGTGCCGCCGATGACGTGGCATCGGAAGACCAGGGCGACGACGGCAAGTCTCATGTTCTTGTAGACGCCGGTGAGAGCCTCCGCTGCAACGAGAAGGCCGGTTTCTTCCTCGACTTCCCGTCGAAGTCCGCTGTCGATGCTTTCGCCCAGTTCCAGGACGCCTCCTGGGGGCTCCCAATGGGCGTTGTCCCGACGTTGGACGGCCAGGACCTGGCCCTGGCCGTTGACGATGGTCGCGGCGACGCTGACCGAGTGCCGCGGGGCCGTTGTGCTCATGTGCGTGATTCTTCTCGGCCTGGTGCTGCCCCGGGGACACGGGGAACGCGCGAGATGGGGGTGGGTCAGGCGGGGGTCGGCAAGCTGGCGGGTCTGGTCGTCGCCGGGGTTGTCGTGCCGGCGGTCGCGGTCTCGCGGTTTGCGGTCTCGCAGTTTGCCGTCTCGGCGGTTGCCGGGATGGCACGACGGCCGGGGATGGCCAGGCCGGCGAGGGCGCCGGCGGTGAGGGCGGCCACGCCGGCCCACAGCGCGGGGACGGTGCCGTCGACGAACGTTTGCGGGTTGTCATATCCGCCCCGGCTCGCGAAGACAGAGGCGAGGACGGCGACGCCGAGGACCCCACCGAATTCGCGGATGGCGTTGTTGGTGCCGGAGGCGAGACCTTCCTGGTCGGGCCGGACGGAGCCCAGCGCGACGGACGCGATCGGGACGAAGAACAGCGCCATGCCGATGCCGGAGAGGGTGAACGCCGGAATGAGCGTGTCGTAGGTCATGGTGGTGGTCATGTTCGCCGCGATCCAGGCGAGTCCGGCGGCTTGGAGGAACAGGCCGGTGACCAGGAGCGGACGTCCACCGATGCGGTCGGAGAGCGGGCCGGCCAGCGGCGCGACCAGCAGTGGCATGGCCGTCCATGGCAGGGTGCGCAGCCCGGCCTCCAGGGGCGAGTAGCCGAAGACGCTCTGCAGGGCCTGTGCGAGCAGGAAGATCGAGCCGAACATGCCGACGGAGAACAGCAGGGCGGTAATGTTCACCGCGGCGAACCCGCGGCCGCGGAACAGGCTCATGGGTAGCATCGGCTGGCCGCCGCGGGCGGCGACGCGCAGTTCCCAGGCAACGAACGCGGTGACACCGGCTGCCCCCAGGAGCAGGCTCGCAAGAACTGGGGCGCTGGTCCAGCCGTGGCCTTCGCCGCGGACCAGGCCGAGAGTGAGGCCGAACAGCCCGGCGGAGGCGAGTGCGACGCCGGGCAGGTCCAGGCGGGTGGACGCCCCGTGGGTCTCGGCGAGGCGGCGCAGCGCCATCGGGATGGCGATGATCCCGACCGGTACGTTCACCCAGAAGATCCACTGCCAGGCGGCGCCCTGGGTGATCGCGCCACCGACGAGTGGGCCGACCGCGACGGCGAGGCCGGAGACCGCGCCCCACACGCCGAGGGCCGCACCGCGCCGTTGCGCCGGGACGGCCGCGGACAGGATGGTGAGGGTCAGCGGCAGGATGAACGCCGCGCCGAGTCCCTGGACGGCCCGCGCGGCGATGAGGATCCCGATGGATGGGGCGAGGGCGGCGGCTGCACTACCCAGAGTGAAGATCGTAAGGCCGGTGACGAAGATGCGGCGACGGCCCAGCCGGTCGCCGAGGGCTGCGCCGATGAGCAGCATGACGGCGAACGGCAGCGTGTAGGCGTTCACCGTCCACTCCAGGCCCTCGAGCCCGGCGCCGAGGTCCGCCCGGATCTGGGGGAGCGCGAAGGTCACCACCAGGTTGTCCAGGGAAACCATGAACGCGGCCAGCGAGGTCACGACGAAGGTCCAGATGATCCGTGTCCGTTGGGTGATCACGATCTACCTTCTTTCTAGTTAGTACTCACTTACTTTTGATGAAGTGAGTAGTCACTCTCTTTGCTGGGCAAAAAAAATCAGTCCTCGGCCGACGGAGCGGCCAGGCAGACCAGCCGTGCCCACTCCTCGCTGAGGGAGGGCAGGTCCATCGCGGCCGCGACGTTCATGAGCATCCCGTGGGCGAAGAATCCACGCAGCGCCTCGGACGGCACCCCCGAGAGCCGCTCCACAGCGCGCCACAGATCGCGGAAGCCGGTGCGGGTCACCGCCCGAATGTCAGGGTCGGTGCAGCTGGCGTACGCCTGCAGCTGCATGAGCAGGTAGGTCCGGTCGCGCAGGAGTTCCTGGTAGGACAGGCCGATCGCCTTGAGCGCCGGCTGCCCGCCGAGCTCGCCCGCCGCCTGTTCGAAGCGTCGCACGGTGCGGGCGAAGGTGTCCCGCACGGCGGTGAGGAAAAGATCCTTCTTGGTGGGGTACAGGCGGAACAGGTACGGCTGGGAGATGCCGGCGCGTTTGGCGATCACCTCGGTGGATGTGCCGGCCAGGCCGCCACGGGCGAACTCCTCGACGGCTACGGCCAGCACGCTCGTGCGACGCTCGTCCGCGGTCATCCGCGTCCTGCTGCTGCCCGTCGCACGCGTGGCCATGCCAGAAAGGTAGTGCCCACTCACTTTCTCTGTCAACCGGACGCCGCCGCGACCGACTCGTCCCGACTCGGCCCGGCCCGGATCCGGTGGAGAACGCCTGGTGTCGGTCAGCCTAACCACGCTTAGTCTAACTCGGGTTAGTCTAGATGCATGGCAAAGCCATCGGACCTGTTCGATCGCGAGTACGAATGGGATGACCTGGAGCGATTCGTCACGTCAACGAGCCCCGGCGTCCGGGTCGGTGTCCTGTCAGGACGACGCCGGGTCGGCAAGAGTTACCTGCTCCGCCGACTTGTCTGGGAGTTCGGCGGGATCTACCACATGGCCCTGGAGGAAGAGCCTGGCCCGGCCCTGCAGCGTTTTGCCGACGGACTGGTCGCGCAGCGACTCCATGCAGGTCAGGTGCGCTTTCGGGACTGGAACGAGGCGATGCGCGCCGCGCTACCGCCCGCCGGTGTCGGTCTCGCCCCCCTGGGCGACCCGGCGCCCGGTCGTGCGGGTGCGCCTCTGCTGGTCATTGACGAGCTGCCGTACCTGCTGGCCCATCCCGCTGGACGGGAGCTGCCGTCGGTGCTGCAGAGTCTTGTGGATGAGAGCCGTTCCGCCTTCGGGTGGCCCTCGTACCGGGTGATCGTCTGTGGATCGGCGCTTTCGATCATGTCGGAGCTGCGAGCGGGCCAAAGGCGACGCGAACATGTTCCTTCCGCGTCGCCGGAGGCCGAAATACCCGAGCAATTGTCAGGGAGCAGGCCGCTGCGCGGGCGAGCCGAACTCGACCTGATGCTGCGTCCGTTCGACTTCCGCACCAGCGCCGGTCTGTACGGCATTGCCGACCCGGCCGTCGCCTTTGCGCTGTATGCGATTGTCGGCGGTATTCCCGGTTATCGCGACCTGCTTGCCGACGCCTCCCCACAGACCATGGCCGAGCTTGACGACCTGCTGGTGAGCACGGTCCTCAATCCCAGTCATGCATTGTTCGGGGAAACGGCCTACCTGCTGCGGGAGGATCCGCGTATCACCGAGCGGGCGCTGTACTACTCGGTGCTCGCCGCGATTGCCGGCGGCGCTACCACACCGTCCAAGATTGCTGCTGTGCTCGGACGGGCGCAACGCAGTCTCGGCCATGCGCTCGACGTTCTGATCACCGCCGGGTTCGTCTGCAAGGACGACGACGTGCTGCTGCAGCGCAGACCGACGTTGACCATCGCCGACCCCATCGTTCGTTTTCACGAGCTGGTGGTGAACCCGCGGTTGGTCGCCTTCGAGGAGCGTCGGGCGATGCAGGCATGGCGCGCGGCTCGGGAAACCGTCCGGGCACAGGTTTTCGGGCCGGCGTTCGAGGAGATTGCCAGGGAGTGGACGCTTCGCTATGCCTGCGAGGAGACCCTGGGGGGTCCGGTGGGCGAGGTCGGGCGGACGGTTGTCAACGACCGTGCGGGTCGAGCCCAGCACGAGCTGGACGTAGTGGCCCTCGCGGCCGGCGGGCGTCGCGGCGGCGGAGCGCCGGTGGTGCGCGCGATCGGTGAGGTCAAGGACTCCGATCGGCCCCGCAGCGGCGCCGATCTGGCGCGCTTGGACCGCGTCCGGGCACTACTGGTCGCCCGCGGAGTGGAGGCGGCCGGCGCGAAACTGCTGCTGTTCGGGCGCGCCGGATTCGACCCGGAGCTGCAGGCTGCCGCGGACCGGCGATCCGAGGTCGAACTCGTCGACATACACCGCCTGTACACCGGCATGTAAGAGCGCCCGGCAACAGGTGTGTGGATCAAGGAGCGGGGCTGGGGCGCGCACGCTCGTGGTCCACCCCGTCCGGCGGATCAGGCGACCCGGACCTCAACTCCGGCGACGGCGACGACGTCACCGCATCGAAGCTGCCGGCCGCGGCGCTCGTCGACCTCGCCGTTCACCTGTACCAGGCCGGCTGCGAGCAGCGGCTTGACGTCTCCGCCGGAATCCACCAGATCCGCGAGCTTCAGGAACTGGCTCAGGCGGATCGCCTCGCCGGCGATGGCCACCTCTCGCATGTCGATTTCCTCCTCTAGTCGGCATCCGAAGTCGGCATCTGGCGATGCGACAGAACCACAATCGCATCGCCGTCGGCCCGTCAGCACGACGGGCCGTTCACGTCACATGGCCGTGCGAGAGTGGTCGGGTGCAGGTGGGGATCCTCGGTCCACTCGAGGTACGCGGCGACGACGGTCGGGAGATCGATATCCCGGGCGCTGAGGTCGCCGGGCGCTGAGGTCACTGGGCGCTGGGGTAGTCAGGCGCGGCGGTTGTAGGCCCGCAGCGCGAGCGGCACGAACACCGCCAGCAGCGCCGCCATCCAGCCCAGCGTCCACACCAGGTCCGAGGCGACCGGTCCGCCCAGCATCAGGCCGCGCACCGCGGCGACCAGGTGCGAGATCGGGTTCACCTTGACCGGCGCCTGCAGCCAGCCGGGCATCGTCGAGACCCGGACGAAGGTGTTGCTGCCGAACGACAGCGGCAGCACCAGCATGAACATGATCCCCTGCACCGTACCGGGAGTGCGCGCCACCATGCCGACCCACACCGAGATCCAGCAGAAGCACAGGGCGAACGCGATCGACAGCCCCAGCGCGGCCACCAGTGACAGCGGGTCGGTGGCGATACGGAAGCCGATGAGGTACCCGAAGCCCAGAAGAATGACACACAACAGCAGATAGCGCACGACATCGGCGAGGACCGCGCCGACCAGCGGAGCCGACCGGGTGATGGGCAGTGCCCGGAACCGGTCGAACACCCCCTTCTCGATGTCGGCGTTGAGGTTCTGCCCCAGCGCGATGCTGCCCATGGCGATGGACTGGCCGAGCATCCCCGGCAGCAGGAACTCAAGGTAGTCGTGCTGGGACCCGCCGCCGATCGCGCCACCGAAGATGTAGACGAACAGCAACAGGAAGATCACGGGTTGCAGTGTCACGTCGACGAGCTGTTCAGGTGTCCGCATGGTCTTGATCAGATTCCGGCGCGCGAGCACCAGGGCATGGCGCAGCGCACGGTGCCGGGGCTGGGCGGCTACGGGCCCGGGTGTCGGTGGCGCGGGTGGCCGCCGCCGTGGCTTGGTGGTCATGACTGTCATGCGGCCGACTCCTGTTCGGACGTGGTGCGGTCGTCGGTGCGGCTGCCGGTGCGGCTGCCGGTGCGGTTGCCGGTGAGGGTGAAGAACACCTCGTCCAGGCTCGGCAGGTGCAGAGACAGCTCGGTGACGCGGATGCCGGCCAGCTGCAGCTGGGCGATCGCCTCCGGCAGCACCTCGTCGCTGTCGACGGCGACGGTCAGGCGGTCGCGCCCGTCGGGCTGCGGCGCTGACCCCGCGATGTCGGCGAGCAGCCGGCTCAACGCGTCGCGCTGGGCCGGGTCGGCCGGGCGGACGCTCAGGCGCTGGCCGCCGAGTACGCGTTTGAGGCCGTCGGGGGTGTCGTGGGCGATCACCCGGCCGTGGTCGATGACGGTGATCTCATCGGCGAGCGCGTCGGCCTCCTGTAGGTACTGGGTGGTCAGCAGCACCGTCGAGCCGTCGTGGACGAGGCTGCGCACGACGTCCCACATCTCCTCCCGTTTCACCGGGTCCAGGCCGGTGGTCGGCTCATCCAGGAAGATCACTGCTGGTCGGCCGACGAGCGACGCGGCGAGGTCGAGCCGGCGCCGCATGCCGCCGGAGTAGGTCTTGGCCAACCGGCCGCCGGCCTCGACCAGGTCGAACCACTCCAGCAGCTCGCCTGCCCGCCGCCGGGCCTGCGCTGCGGGCAGGTCGAGCAGCTGGCCGATCATGACGAGGTTCTCGACGCCGGTCAGGTCCTCGTCGACGGAGGCGTACTGGCCGGTCAGGCCGATGTGCATACGGACCTGCTGCGGGTTGCGCGCGACGTCGAAGCCGGCCACTGTGGCGTGTCCGGAGTCGGCGCGCAGCAGGGTGGCGAGGATGCGGACGGCGGTGGTCTTCCCGGCACCGTTGGGGCCCAGCACACCGAGCACGGTGCCCTCCCGCGCCGCCAGATCGATGCCGGCTAACGCGTGGGTGTCACCAAAGCGCTTGGTGATCTTTTCGGCATGGATGGCGAACGTCATACGCCAGATACTGCCGGGCAAGGCTGGTATGGCGCGTACATCCTGCTGGCACATGTTGACGGAGGCAGGTAGGGACGGCGGGGTGTAGGGACGGCTCCGGCGGCCTACCGCTGGTCGAGCATCCATGCGACCAGGAGCGCGATGCCCATCACGACGAAGACGATCATTGTTCCCGCCAGCACGTAGAAACCGACGGTCTTGATCAGCCCGATGGTGACCGGAACCGCCGCGGCGACCACGAGAAAGCCGCTTGTCGTGACCGGCGTGCTGATGAGCGTCAGCACCGTCCTGGGTCCGCTCGGCCGATCGGTGCCCTGGCGATCGGTGGCCAGTTCGGTGGCCAGTTCGGTGGCCAGCGATGGCATGAGCCGCACCGTTCCCCAGGTGAGCACGACGAAGGCGATCGCGAGGCCGAGGGCGTAAAGAAAGCCGACGGCGTGGCCGAACGCGTCGAACGACGCGCCGGCGCCGAGCGCAGTGGCCGCGAACGGGACGTACCACGCGGTCGTGTGGTCCTGTTTTGCCTGCTCGGCGAGCCGCCGGGCCTGCGCGAGTCGTTCGGCCTGCCGGGCGGTCCTGTCGGTGTGCGGGCTGGCCATCGTTGATCCACTCCCATGGTGCGCTCGTGCGCGCAGCGCCCGGCGGGGGCTTGGTGGGCATTCTCCGGTTGGCAGGACATTGTCGCACACGCAGGGGCGACCCCGGGCTTTCGTTCGACCGGCATCCGTGGTCATGGTTCCCGCGACCCGGGGATTCCACCGGGGTTTCACGGGGATTCGCTCGGTGGGAGTTTTCTCCAGGGACGGTGACCCGGTGTTTTCCCCGGGTCGGGCAGGCGACAGAAACCAGGGCTGGTGCATTCTGTCCGGTAGGTTATAGCGTGCTGTCCGTCACCTGGCTGACCAGTCTCGCGAACCGTTTCATCGTATTCTTCTGGCCTTCATTCGAATAGTTCCACGAAACACCTGCCGGGACGGAACGGGACGACATCCCAAGTCCCGCCAGATATACCGTCACCGGTTCGCCAGCTGGTCATCCGTGTATCGAGCAGGAGGACTGACATGCCAGCGACCGAGTCGAGTGAATCCACCGTCGTCGCATTACCGGTACCACGTGAAAGGCACAATTTCCGCTGGCTGCTCGCAGCGAACCCGAACTATTTCGGGTCCGCGCCCGACCTCGGCTTCGAGGCCGTCGAGCAGAAGAAGGGCGACACGGCCTTCGAGGGGCTTTCCTGTGTGGCCTACCAGCAGCGTCGCGACCGCATCGAGGCGACCCTGCTGGTCAAACGGGCATCGGGCTACCGCGGCGGGCTGTGCACCGCCGGATCCTTCGAGTACGTACGGTTCTACATCGACTACGGCAGCGGCTGGTCGGACGCGGGGATGGCTGCCGTCAACGTCCACGACATCCCCGTCGAGCGGGACTGCCAGCGCGAGCCCACCCACCCGCTCAGCTATACCTGCGGCGTCGCCCACACCCCGTCCCGCGACTGGTGCGGACGTCCGGTGCTGCCGCTGGTGCGGGCGATCCTGTCGTGGGAGCTGCCCCCACCCCCGGGGCAGCCGGACTGGCAGCCGATCTGGGGCGACGTCCACGAGTGCCGGGTCCAGATCTCGCCACGCCGGTTCGTGTTCGGCGACATCGTTGAGCACCTGCCCGCCGACCTGGTCACCCAGCTTCCGCGCCACGTCGTCGAGCAACCCCCGGTACCCGGCCCCGACCCCGAGCCGCAGCAACCACTCGGACTGGAGCTGCTCGCCCGGAGTTACCAACCCGACGACGTACCGCCGCACCGCTTCGCCTTCCCGGCGTTGGCGGCGACGGCGTCTGCACCCTTCGCCGATCCGGGCACCCTGGCGGGCTCGGCGGTCGTCGCGAAAGCGGCCGGTGTCGACCTCGCCGCCGTGCTGAAGGTGGTCGATGACGTCTCCGGCAACACCACCTACGAGCAGCTGGAGTGCCTCGGCCTCGACAGCGGGTGCTCGGCCCTGGTCGCATCCTTGCGGGTCAACAAGTCCGCCGGTTACTCCGGCCCGCCATGCAGAGCCGGCAGCCAGGAGTACGTCGCGTTCTGGGCGCAGTGGGGTGCGGACTGCGGCTTCACCTATCTGGGAACGGTCGCGGTCAACGTTCACGACTATCCCGATGTCAGGGACGGCCTGTGCTATGCGGCCATCCTGCCCGTGGACCTGGGAGCGCTGCGGCGTGACTGCACCCATCCCATGATCGGACGGGTGCGCGCGGTGCTGTCGTGGGCGACCGCGCCGTCCACGACGGATCCCGACGCCGTGCCTGTATGGGGTAACCGGATCGACCGGCATGTGCAGGTCGAGCCCGGCCGGCCCTACGACGGCACGGCGCGCTTCACGATCGTGGGTGGGGTTGCCGCGAGTGATGTCGACCTGGTCAGTGGCCTGACCGTGCCGGGAGCCGTGCTCGGGACGTCGACCGTGCCGCTGCCGTCGGACTGCCCGTTCGCCGGCCGGGTCGAGTTGCACGGGCCGCCGGACCCGGCGCTGGTGGGTCATCAGTACCGCATCCGCGCAACCAATGTGGACAGCGGCGGCAGCATCCTGCTGACGACGCCGTTCTCCGTGGTAGACGGTAACGGCGCGCATGGGACTGTGACACCAGACCCGGTCAACGGTTGGGTGCCGTGGCCGTCATGGCTGGTCAACACGACCGGGGTGCTGGGCGTGTCCGCACCCGGTGGTGACGACCGGTGGGACTTCACCCTGGAGCTCGATACTTCCGGAAACGTCGTGGACACCGCGCGGGTGCAGTTGGACAACACCGTTAACGGCGTCGCGCTGGCCACCGACACCGTGAACGCGGGCGACCTGGAGCTGTTCACCGCGGGCGCCTGCCGGCTGCCGCGCGGACCGCTGGGCGGCCGGTTCGTCGCCCGGGATCGACACTTCGAAGCCTGGTCGATCTCGGTGCTGGGCGGCCCGGGTGGGTCGATCCCGCCGACCCCGCTCACGGTCGGCATCACGACCGGCACCCAGACGCCGTTCACCGGGGCACCGTTCACACTGGACCTGTCCAGGCTCACCCCGTGCGGGTATGTCGTCCGCCTGACCATCGCCGACCGTGCGATCGTCAACAGCGTGACGACCGGACAGTATGTCGTGATCGACCGTGGTGTCTGCCTGGAGTAGCTGGAGCAGCTGGGGTAGCCCACGGATTGCTGGCTGCTGACGCCTGGCTGCTGACGGACGCCTACCGGTCGGGGGCGGCAGCGCCACCTCAGGGCTTGTCGGTGTCGCCGGCGTCCACGACCAGCGTGGATGCCGGCGATCACCTGGAACGGACGAGTGGAAGGACGACGTCAGGAGGCGCCGGTTTTCGGGCGGAAAATGTATGTCAACCATCCACTCGTCCCGGTCTGGTTCCCTGTCCCGGTCCGGTTCCCTGTCCTGCCCGGTCCGCGGCGGTGACGGGCGGTTACCAGCCCAGGACGGCGGCGATCTGTTCACGGTGGTGGGCTGCGCCGCCGAGTAGCACGGCGTCGGCGCGGGCGCGGCGGAAGTACAGGTGGGCGTCGTGTTCCCAGGTGAAGCCGATTCCGCCGTGCAGCTGGACGGTTTCCGCGCTGACCCTGCGGAAGGCGTCCGAACACCAGGCCTGGGCCACCGCCGCCGCCTCGGTGAACGCGGGTGTACCCGCGGCGAGCAGCGCGCGGTCCACGGCCGAGCGCGACATCTCCACAAGCACGAGCAGGTCCGCGCACAGATGCTTGACGGCCTGGAACCCGCCGATGGGACGGCCGAACTGCCGGCGCTCCTTCACATAGGCGACGGTCATGTCCAGGCACGCCTGCGCGCCACCGAGTTGCTCGGCGGCGAGCACCACACCTGCGGTGTCGAGCGCGGGGCCGACTGTTGCAGCCGCGGTTGCGCCGTGGGTGAGCCGGGTCGCGACCGCCCCGGTAAAGGTGATCTGGGCTTGGGCCCGGGTGAGGTCGAGGGTGTCCAGGCGGGTGACGTCCACCCCGGGCTCGTCGGTGTCGACGAGGAAGAGATCGGGCCCGCCGCCTGGCTGCGGCACGGCCGCGACGACGAGGCTGCGAGCGCCGGGGGCGTCCAGGACGAAGGGCGCGACCCCGTCGAGGGTCACCCGCGCGGACGTGCCGGCCCCGCTCCCGTTCTGAAACGTCACCTGGAGGCGGTCGGGACGCCAGCGCCCGTCGGCGTCGGTGACGGCGAGCGCGGCCACATCCCCGGCCGCGACCCGCGCGAGTGCGCTGGCCGCGGCGGATCCGCCTGTCCCGGCCTGGGCAGCCCCGGCCTGGAGGGTGCCGGCCAGCACCTGGCCGGCCAGCACCGTCGAGGACAGGAAGGGGACGGGTAGGAGGTGAGCGCCCAGCACCTCGGCGACGGTGACGAGCTCGGCGAGGTCGCCCGCGCCGCCGGCCTCCGCCGGCAGACCCAGACAGGCCAGGCCGATCTCGCGGCCCAGGATCTCCCAGGCGTGTTCGTCGAAGCCCGGCCCGTCGTCCCCCAGGCCGCGAGCCAGGGCCGGACCCCCGAGTTCCAGGCAGGCCTGCGCGACGGTGTCCCGCAGGCTTGCGAGCTCCTCGCGCCGGTCGTCAGAACCGGTGGCCGGTTCGGTGGCCGGGGCCGGGGCCCCGGCCGTGGTTGCGCGGGTGTCGACGGTCATGGGGTGTGCTCCGGACTGATCGTGACGGCCTGTGCGGCCTGTGCGGCCTGTGCGGCCTGAGCGGCGGCGAGCCGGGCGACGGGTACCCGTTGCGGCGAGCACGAGACGTAGTCGAGCCCCAGGGGCTCAAGGGTGGCGATCGATGCCGGGTCGCCACCATGCTCCCCGCATATTCCGATCTTGATGTCGGGCCGGACCGCCCGGGCCCGCTGAGTGGCGAGGGCGAGCAGTTCGCCTACGCCGTCGGGGTCGAGCTCGGCGAACGGGCTTGCCGGTAGCAGGCCGCGTTCCAGGTAGTCGGACAGCAACCGGCTCTCGACGTCGTCCCGGGAGAAGCCGTAGGTGAGCTGGGTGAGGTCGTTGGTACCGAAGGACAGGAACTCCGCGTGTACCGCCAGCTGGCCGGCCAGCAGCGCGGCCCGCGGCGTCTCCACCATCGTGCCGATGCGGTACGCGACGGTGACACCGCTGCGCCGGGCGACCTCGGTGGCGACGTCTGAGACCGCGGCGGCGGCCAGGGCCAGTTCCCGCGGTATCGAGACGAGCGGGATCATCACCTCAAGGATCGGGCGGACGCCTTCGGCGGCGACGTCGATCCAGGCGGAGAACAGGGCGTCGACCTGAGCCGGGTAGAGCCCGGGGTGCAGGAGGGCGAGCCGTACACCGCGCACGCCGAGCATGGGATTGGCCTCGCGCAGCTGCCCGGCGCGGGCGGCCTGCCGGTCGTCGTCATAGTCACCGTCGTGGGGAAGGAACTCGTGCATCGGTGCGTCCAGGAGACGCACCGTCACCGGACGATCCCCCACCGCGCGCAGCAGGTCGCGGAAGTCCTCGCGCTGAGCGTCGGCCAGGGCCGCGAGCGCCTTGCGTTCGTCCTCGGCATCCTCGGCAAGGATCACCCGGCGGACCAGCGGCAGTCGGGCGCCGAGAAACTGGTGTTCGGTCCGGCACAACCCGATGCCCTCGGCGCCCAGCCGCACGGCGCTCGCCGCGTCAGCCGCGGTGTCGGCGTTGGCCCGCACCCCGAGCCGGCGGTGGTCGTCGGCCCAGCCGAGCAGGACGTCGAGCTCGGCGGAGGGGGCTGCCGGGCGAACCTCGACCGCGCCGACGTAGACGTCGCCGGTGCGTCCGTCAACGGAGATGACGTCGCCTTCGCGTAGCTCCCGCCCATCCACACTGACCCGGCTCGTGGCGGGATCGACCCGCAGGCTCGACGCGCCACACACCGCGGGCCGACCGGCGCCGCGGGCGACCACGGCCGCGTGTGAGGCGAGCCCCCCGCCCGTCGTGACGACGGCGGCGGCGGCCAGCAGACCTGGCACGTCCGCGGGTGTCGTCTCGGTCATCACCAGGATGGTGGGTACACCGTCCGCGGCCCGGTCGAGGGCGTCGAGGCTGGACAGCGAGATTCGGCCGCTGGCCGCGCCGGGGGAGGCGGCGAGCCCGCGTACCAGCAGCGGTTCGCCGCCGCGTAGCCGCAACTGGGGGTGCAGCAGCGCCTGTACCTGTTCGGGCCGCACCGAGCGCACCGCGGTGGCCTTTTCCAGGGTGCCCGCCTGGACCAGGTCCACCGCGAGCCGCACCGTCGCCTGGGGGCTGGGATGGCTCAGTGGCGCGGCACTGAGCAGCGCGAGCTCACCGTCTTTCAGCTCGAACCCAACCTGTGCGACGGTGCGGAAGTGGTGTTCGAGGGTGGCCAGCGCTTCGCGCAGGAGATCGGCGCCACCGGGCAGCTGCGCCAGCGGCTCGCCCGGTCCGCTCGGCGGTTCGCTGCGGCGTACGCCGCGGTGGAACACCCCGCTCGGTGCGAACGCGCCGGTGTCAGGGTCGCGGCTGGCCGCGCTGCCGTGGCCCGAACGTGCCCACGGTCCGATGAGCAGCGCCTGCAGATGGAGGGCGATCGGGGTGTCGGCCGGCAGTGACTGCGCCGTGCGGGCACGTCGTCCGCGCGGGGAGTTCCACCGGGCCAGCGTCGCGGTGGCGGCGAGCGCGACCTGCTCGGCCGGGTCGTGCGGATAGGGCCGGTTGCCCAGCCGCTCACACATGTCGAGCAGCGCGGGTACCTGTTTGGCCGGGTCGGGGTTGTCCAGGACGAGGTCGTCGAGGTCGTCGGCGGGGACGCCGAGGGCACCTTCGGCGATGGTCCGTACCGTCGCCGACCAGGTTTCGTACAGTGTGTCCGCACGGCCGATCGCGGCGCACAGCGCCGGGGCCGTCGCCGGCGAGAGCCCGAGTCCCGCGACCATCGGTGGCAGGCCCGCCGCCGGCACCGGGGCGCTTGCGACGAGCCGCAGCAGCATCGGGCGGTCGGCCTGCCCGACGCGCCGGCCGGCCAGCGCGGACAGCAGATCGACCGCGCCGCGGGCGACAGTCACCTCGGTGAGGTCGCCGGCATGTGACGCCGGGATCGTGAGACCCGGGACGGTCGGCAGCCCCAGCCGCACGAGGCTGTCCATCTCCATTCCGTGGACGCCGAGCTCGGCGGCGTCCAGACCACGGGCGTGCCCGTGGCCGTATGGGACGAGGTGCGCGCCGGGGGAGGGGGACGACGCAGCGTTCACCCGGCGGACCCCGCGACCAGCCGTTCCTCCAGCGCCTCGTCCTCGGCCCGACTCACACCGAGTAGCAGTAGCAGCTCCTGGTGCAGGCGCATCCACACCGTGTGGTAGGAGTCGCTCAGCGGTGAGGTCAGGGCGGAGGCGTCACCGGCGTCGAACGCGTCGAGCGCGGCGCCCAGGTCGTCGCGGTAGTGGCCGAGCCCGGGGACCGGGTCGGCGAGCCGGCGGATGATCCGTGCGATCGATGCGTGCACGTCGTCGAACTGATCGCGTACGGTCGCGTCATAGGTGGCGTCGCCATGGTCGTTGGCCGACCCGTCCGGCCGGCACTGCCACGCCGTGCACAGCTCCCGCAACCTACGGTTGACAGGCAGGAACGCATGGTAAAGGACGGTGACCTGCTCCTCGGCCCGGGAACCGGCCGGCAGCCGGGACCAGCCGCCGACAAGCTTCCTGGCGTCGACGGTGGGCATCGTCACCGGGCCCTTGGCCAATGCCAGCCCGGCATGCACCAGGCGGTCCAGTTCCGGGGCCGGGCCACGCCGCATGCCTCGAATGACGAGGTCGGTCAGTGCGGCGCGGGTCGCTTCGTCGAGCGAGTGCGGGTCTGTTCCGGTCGCTAACTGCGTCATCGGTGTTGCCTTTCCTCGTCAGGCCGTGAATCGTGCCCGATGGCGTGTCGTCTCATGATCTGTCATGTCATGAGCTGTCGTGATGCTTCCTGACGGCCTGGAAGCGCCGGGTAGGCCCTGGTCCGACCATCGGTGTGTGATTCCGGTCATGCTGCGTCTTTTGGGAATCCGAGTCAAGAAACAGGCGGGTGCGGCCGTGCTGTGATCGCCGTCGCAGCTGTACCTGGGGATCGTCGTGGCTCAGGCTGCCTCGCTGTCGTTCACTATGTAGACGGTGACTACAGTAACTACTTCAGTGCGGACGTGCAGGTCCGGACCGTTGCGGCCGTGCCGGGAGCCGTGGCCGGCCCGAGCAGCACCGCTCCCCGGGCGACCGAGGTGACCGAGGTGACCGAGGGCTGGCGGGCTCGCCGTCGGGGAGCGCCGCCGGTCCCGAGCAAAGTAACTGTTGACATCCTCTAGTTAAGACGATGTGATGCGGGTCATAGGCACCCGGATCGTGACGGAAGGGGCTTCGGCGTGTCGGCAAAAATGATCTTTACGATGGAAGGGGTGGTCCGATGACCACCATTGACACGACTCCGCTCGCCGCTTCCGTCCCCGCTTCCGTCCCCGCCGGCGCTTCAGCGGACGTCGACGGCTTTGCGCCCGTCTACACCCCCGCGTTGGACGGCAGCGCTGACACCGTCGTGGGCCGGGACGCGCGCTCGGTGATGGAGCGGCTGGTCGGTCTCTATCGGGAGCAGACAACGGACCAGGCGCCGGCGCAGTGGCGTGAGCCCGTCCGCAACTACTCCGACCCACAGCGCTGGCGTGATGAGATCGACGCCATCCACCGGCGGGTCCCGTTGCCGCTGGCGCTGTCCTGTGAGCTGCCCGAGCCGGGTGCCTACAAGGCCATACAGGTCCTCGACACCCCGGTGCTCATCACCCGGGACGCCGCCGGTGTCGTGCACGCCAGCGTGAACGCCTGCCGCCACCGGGGCTCCGAACTGGTCGCGGAGGGCGTCGGCCGGACGAACCGGGCGAAACGGATCACGTGTCCGTACCATGCCTGGTCCTACGACATGGCGGGCTGTCTCGTCGGCATCGGCGGTGAGAAGACCTTCGGGCCCGTCGACCGCGACCGTAGCGGGCTGGTGTCGCTGCCCGCGCAGGAGCGGGCCGGCATCATCTTCGTCGGGCTCACCCCGGGCCGTCCGCTCGACCTCGACAACTGGCTCGGCGATCTTGAGCCACTACTCGAAGGGCTTGGGCTCGCCGGGTGCCATCACCACTCCACACGGGTGCTACCCGGGCCGAACTGGAAGATCACAGTTGACGGGTACCTCGAGGGATACCACTTCGCCTCGCTGCACCCGACGACGGTCTACAAGACCAACCTGTCGAATATTGCCGCGTTCGACAGCTGGGGTCCGCACCAACGCAACGCGTTCGCGCTGCGGACCATTGCCGAGGCGTCCACGGCGCCACCCCAGACGTGGGACCCGGCGACCTGCGTCGGTGCGATCTTCTGGCTGTTTCCCGGGTTGGCTGTTTCCGGGGGTTGGCGCCAGTCGGTCTCGGTGTCCCTCGTGCTGCCCGGCCGCACCCCCGAGGAGTCCCGTACCCAGCAGGTGATCCTGCTGCGTCGCCCACCGGCCGACGACGAGGAACGCAGGGCCGCGGACGTCACCCGCGACTGGTTCCACGACGTCGTGCGCGACGAGGACTATTCGACCGGCTTCGGCGTGGCACGCGGACTCGCCGCGCTTGCCGGCACCGATTTCGTCTTCGGCCGAAACGAGCCCGGTGTCCAGCATTTCCACCGAGTCATCGACCGGTTCCTCGACGAGGGCGGTACCGCGCAGCCCGGCCACGGCGACCCGAGCTGACCGGCACCTGTTTCCCGACCACCTGTTTCCCGACCACCCGATTTCCCGACCACCTGTTTCCATCTACCCGTATTCCGACCAGGAGGTCGTACGCATGACTCTCGACGGACGTGTCGCCGTTGTCACCGGAGGCAGCCGAGGCATTGGCCGCGGGATCGTGGAGGTGCTCCTTGCCGACGGCGCCAGCGTCGTGATCAGTGGCCGTTCCGAGGCCAAGGGCAAGGAGGCCCTCGACGAGCTCGCGGTCGGCGACCGGGCGCAGTTCGTGCCCGGTGACGTCCGGCTTCAAAGCGACGTGGAGGGGCTGATCGACGCCGCTGTCGCGAACTACGGCCGGGTCGACATCCTGGTGAACAACGCCGGTGGCAGCGACGGGTTCGCCCCGATCCACGAATTGACCGACGAGGCCTGGACCAACGCCCTCAACTGGAACATCAACGCTGTCTTCTGGGCCACCCGGCGAGCCGTGCCGTCCATGCTCGCCAACGGCTGGGGACGGATTATCAACATCTCCTCGGTCGAGGGCAAGCAGGCCAACAAGGCTGCCGTCAGCCACTACATCACCAACAAGCATGCGCTCAACGGCTTCACCAAGGCCACGGCGTTCGAGTACGGCACCACCGGGATCACCTGCAACGCGATCTGCCCCGGCGCGGTCGAGACGGACCTGATGAAGGAGGCCGGGCCCGTGGCCGCGGCCAGCGTCGGCATCACCTATGAGGAGTTCCTCCAGACGTACGCGAACGAGTCCGCGATCAAGCGGCTGAACACCGTCGAGGAGGTCGCGGCGATGGCCCGGTTGCTCGCCAGCGACGTCGGCGGCGGCATCACCGGCGCGCTGCTCAACGTCGACGGCGGTACCGCCGCCTGGTAGCGGCGACGGCCGGTGGGAGTCCCGGTTCGGCAGTTCTACCGAACCGGGACTCCCACCGGCCCGGCCATGCCCCCAAGCGCGAGTCTGATGGATCTTCGACCAGCATCCGTCAGATGCCATGGCGAGTTCTCCTCTCGGTCGACGGGTCTTCGGGAATACCCCGGTCAATCGACCCACGCCAGACGTTATGAAGCGGATTGCGCAGCCTCAATACGCGGCGCTTTCCCGGCAGGGACTCCAGCCGATGGCGCTCGATGGGCGGCTCAGATCGATGGCGAACAAGGCCGAGTGGCCTGTCCGCCCACCCGGCCCCGCTCCTTGATCCACGCCCCTATTGCCGGGCGCTCTAAGTGCGGACCGCCGGTGGAGGCGGTTCTCAGCGCGGGAGATCCGCCATCAGGGGGCGGTGGCCGCCAGCGCCCGGCGAAGGCTCAGCGCAAGGATGATCTGTGTGACCCCGTGAACGATCACCCAGATTCCGAAGACCACGGCCAGGACGTAGACGGTCGCAGACGGCCAGGACATGGCCACGATACCGGCGATCACGCACAGAATGCCGACCAGGGCGGCTCGCCCACGTCCAGGATCGTTCGCCGGAGCGGCCGAGGCCATGATCAGCCGGATGAATCCGGCTACTACGAGGGACACCCCAACTATCACAGCCAGCGCCCAGAGCGTCACAGCAGGCCAGGCAAGTGCCACGATTCCGCCCACGACCAGCAGGACGCCGAACACGGCCGCCATGGCAGGTTCCGGCGCCCGTCCCGCCGCGAGCACCTCGGTGATCCCGGACAGCACCATAGCCAACCCGACCAGGATCGCCAGCGTGCTCGCCGAGTCGGACGGGTTTGCGACGAGCACGACGCCGAGTGCTGTCACGGCGATGCCCAGCACAAGGAGGACGGCCCACACTGCACCGGCGGCGTCGCCGTACTCTCGATGCTCTGTCGCTGTTCTGGACATCATGACCTCCCTGCATCCGGTGCGGCCACGCGACGGTGATGCGCGGTGGCGCACCGAGGGTGTTCCCCCATTTCGACCGCGCCAGTCCCCGCGGGCATTGCCTGACCTGATGGCAGCGTCGACGGCGCTGCCCGGGAAACCGCGCTGCCCGGGAAACCGCGCTGCCCGGGTAACGGCGCTGCCCGGAAAACAGAATTGCCCGGGTAACGGCGCTGCCCGGGAAACCGCGCTGACCACGGAATCATCTGATGGATTACGCGCCGGGTTGTCCGTTGTGATGAAACCATTACCACAGTGCGCGGTATGTGACGCCTCGACCCCGCGCGACGGCCTACGGTTCCAGGGAAACGTCCACTTCGGATATCTGCTGGGGGCAAGCATGACCGCCAGAACCCTGCGGCGTGCCGGTGTCGTCACCGTCACCGGGATGCTCGCCGCGCTCCTGGGTGCCGCTCCGGCCAGCGCCTTCCCCTCCCTCACCGCCGGCGGCGACCCGGGCTCCACGGCGGCCGGTGCGGCCGGTGACGTGTCCCGTATGGCGCTCGACATCACCCGCGGTGCGCTGTCCAGCGCCGCGAATGCCGTCCCCGGCGTTGGTGGAACCACTACCAACGCCAGCACCACCCCTGGCTCAGGTTTCGGCTCCGCCCCGGGAGCCAACGCCGCCCCGGGAGCCAACGCGGGCTCGGGAGCCAACGCGGGCTCGGGCACCGGCGGCAACGATGGCGCCGACCCCGGCAGCATGGGCGAGAACACAGCCAATGATGTTGCCCATGCTGCCTTGAATCTCACCCGCGGTGCGCTCTCCAGCGCCGCGGACGCCCTCTCCGGCGCTGCCGGCTCCGGGTCCGGATCCGGAGCCGCAACGGGCGGCGGTTCCGGCGGTTCCGGGACCGGTGGTGGGTTCCCGCGGTGACATCGACCGGCGGGATCGGACCGGTACCCGCTACCGGACCCTGACGGCGTCGCAGTGCTGGTCGCCGTACGCAACGACACAGCCGGACCGGCGTGACCTCACGCCGGTCCGGCTGTGTCGTTGGGCTGTGTCATCCGGTTGTGTCGGTGGGCAGGTCCACGGGATCGGACAGCTACCCGCGCATACGGGCCGACCGGTTGGCTTCGCATTACCATGCGAGGCGTCGCATGGCTGGTCGCCCCTGCCCGCACCACCGACCACCAGCCACCGCATCATGGTCGGTGGCGGGTGCGAGGTCGGATGGGTGAGGGGGCGAGCCAGTGGCTGGCCGGGACGTCGAATACGACCGACCGATTCTGCTGAGCTGTGGGCGATGCGGTGTCCGTTGGACGGCGTTGAACGCCGCCCACTGCCCGAGCTGCCATGAAACCTTCGTCGGGGTGAGTACCGGATTCGACACCCATCGGGTCGATGGCAGGTGCGCTCCGCCCGCGCAGGTCGGCTTACACCGCGACGGCGGCTACTGGTTGACCAACGGCGAACGTGCCCCCGGCAGGATCCTGGTGGTGGGTAGCGACTCCCGCACACATCCGGTGGACTGAGCTCGCCCTGCACGACGCCCACGGCGACGATCATGCATCGGCGCCGTGGGCGTCGGTGACGCCGCGGGCGAACTCGTGGAACCGTATTCCTCATGAGGAGTCACCGGCGAGGGGACCCTCCCGTAGGACCGGCGTCCGTGCCGGCCGATGCGCGTGACCGTCCCGCATCCCTCCCTTGCGGTTAATCGTCATGACGTTTATGGTCTCCGTGTGACGTGGACCACGGTTGATACGGGCAGCGTGGACGCCCTCCGGTATCTCCTTGGCTCGCGTGTCCGGTCCGCCGGTACCGGCGGTACCGACGGTTGGCGAAGGGGAGGGCATACCTCGTCCGTGGCCACGGCGGCTGGCGACTCTTGGGGCCTCCGAGCGCGCGAAAAGGACCATGATCGCGTGCACTTCGGCCAACTGGATGACGGCCGGGCGTGTCTGGTTCCCGGTGGATCTCCAGAAGGGGGCCGCCGAGCATGTCCTTGACAGCGAACATCGCGAGGAATAATTTTCCTGGCACTTGATCCGGCTCTGACTCGGCGTCCAGGTGCGACACCGCCGACAGTCCTTCCCCACGTCCAGCTGTTTCCCAACTGATCCTCTATCACTCGGCGACGGCATTCCGAGACGGTGGCCGGCCGGTGCCGGCGCTGTGTCAGGATGCCTGCCTTTTCCTTCAAGGACCGACGGGGTAATCACATGCATCGCAGTTCTCGAAGAGTAATGCCCCTCGTCGTCGGCGTGGTCCTCGCGCTGTTCCTCGCGGCGTGCGGCAGTGATTCGGACTCGGCGACGCCGGCGGCGGTAAACCCGAGTCCGGCGTCCGACGCGTCGTTAGCAGCAGCCAAGGCGAACCTCGCCAAGTACCTGACGCCGCCGACGAGCATCGTTCAGTCCACGCCGCTGAAGTCTGCGCCGCCGAAGAAGAAGGTCGCCTTCGTCCAGTGCGCGGACCCGAGCTGCGCCATCCTGGCTGGCTTCGTCAAGGACGCCACCAGCGCCCTGGGTTGGAGCCTGACCACGCTGAGCGCCACCGCAACCGATCCGGGTTCGGCCATTCAACAGGCCATCGACGCCGGCGTGGACTACATCGCCACCACCGGCTTTCCCGTCGACCTGTTCAAGCAGCAGATGAACCAGGCGAAGGCCAAGGGCATCCCGCTGTTCATGTGCTACACCACGGACGTGCCCGCGGGACCGGGCAACAACCTTTTCTCGGACTGCAACGACGCCACCGCCGCCAGTGCCTTCGGCGGCGCGATGGCCGACTTCATGGCTGTGGATTCGAACGGCAAGGCCGACATCCTGCAGGTGACGATCCCCTCCTACCCGGTTCTGACGGCACAGGCCGACGGGGTGACGGCCGAGCTCGGCAAGAACTGCCCCAGCTGCAAGATCCACAATCTTGAGACGACGGTCAACGACCTCGCCGGTGGCGCCGTGCCGCAGAGCATCTCCTCCTACCTGCAGGCAAATCCCAGCGTCAACTACGTCTTCTTCACCTACAGCGGCCTTGAGAAAGGTGTGCCGGCCGTCCTGAAGACAGCCGGCCTGTTGGGGAAGGTGAAGCTGGTCGGTACCCAGGGGGCGCAGCCGCAGTTCAACGAAGTCATCAACGGCACCTCGACGGCATGGAGCGCACTCCCGCAGGAGCTCGCGATGTGGACGATGGTGGACCAGATGGCTCGTGTCGCAGTCGACCAGTGGTCGCTGCCGGACGAGCGCAAGGCCGCGATCTCGCCGTTCTATCTCGTGAGCACACCCGACCAGGCGAAGGCCATCGTGGACGAGAAGAACGGCTGGCCCGGGCCGGCGGGCTTCAAGGACACGTTCAAGAAGCTGTGGGGTCTCTGAGGTCACGGCAAGCTGAAATCAGACGGTTCGCCGAAGAGTGCGCGATCATCGTTCTTTCACGCACTCTTCGGCCCCAGCAGGCGCGGGGTGTCAGGTCAGTTGAGTAATGGTGAGTGACGGCGAAGTCGAGACAGCGTCGCAGGAGGACCGGGCGAACGTGCCGGCCCTGGACATCCGCAACCTGTCCAAGACGTTTTCCGGGCAGGTGGTCCTCGACCGTGTCGATCTTGCCATCGCTGAGGGAAAGGTGCACGCCCTCGTCGGGCAGAACGGCTCCGGCAAGTCCACCCTGATCAAGATTGTGGCGGGCTACCATCGGCCGGACCCGGGCGGCGGCGTCTGGGTGCACGGTATGCCGTTGCAATTCGGATCAGCGGCGGCGCACGAGGCCGGAATCCGTTTCGTCCACCAGGACCTGGGGCTGCTCCTCGACCTCAGCTCGGTGGAGAACCTCATGCTGGGACTGTCCTACCCGCGGGGCTTCCTCGGCCGGATCCGCTGGCGGGAAGCCCGCCGGCAGGCGCAGGAACGGGTGGCGCGGGTCGGGCTCGACATCGATGTCCGCGCCCCGGCGGGCGAACTGGGGCTGGCCGACCGCACAGGTCTCGCGATCGCGCGGGCGCTTCCCGAACCGGACCAGGGTAGGGCGGTGTTGGTGCTCGACGAACCGACCGCCGCCCTGCCGGCGGCCGACGTGGACCGGCTGTTGGCGACGATCCGGCGGCTGCGGGACGCCGGACACAGCGTGCTCATCGTCTCGCACCATCTGGACGAGGTCCTCGACATCGCGGACCACGTCACGGTCCTGCGCGACGGCCGGAAGGTCGCATCGGCAGATGCCGCCGGCATGGACCGCGACACCCTCGGCCGGCTGATGGTTGGTCACGACCTGGTCATCTCGACCGGGCGTGACGAGGCGGTCGAGGCGGCCGGGCCCGTCGTCCTCGGACTTGAGGAGATCGCCGGGGGAACCGTCGCCGGAGTGTCCACCACCGTGTGCCGTGGGGAGATCGTCGGAATCGCCGGCCTGACCGGTTCGGGTCGCGAGGTGCTGGGTGCAATGCTCAGCGGACGGATGCCCCGGACGGGCCGGGTGTCCGTGGACGGTGTCGCCGTTCCGTCGGCGAATCCCGCCGCGGCCATGGCTGCCCGGCTGGCCTTCGTACCGGGAGAGCGGGCGCGGTATGGCACCTTCGCCACCCTGACGGTACGCCAGAACCTGACCATGGGGTCACTGCGTCGCCATGTCCGGCGCGGCTACATCGACGCCGGGTCCGAGCGCCGGGAGGTTCGTACCTGGGTCGACGAGCTCGGGATCGTGACCCGCGGCGTGGACGCGCCCATCACGAGCCTGTCCGGAGGTAACCAGCAGAAGGTGCTCGTCGCCCGCGCGTTGCGCCTGTCCCCGAAGGTGCTCGTGCTCGACGACCCGACCGCCGGCATCGACGTGAAGGCTCGTGATCAGGTCCACAGCATCATCGAGCGTAGCGCGGACGCGGGAACGGCGGTCCTGCTGGTGTCGACCGACAGCGAGGAGCTGGCCCGCCTGGCCGACCGCGTACACATTCTGAGTCACGGACGTGTCGTGCGCACACTGCACCGGGGCGCCGACCTTTCGCCGGAAGCCGTTGATCACGCACAGGTATCGCTGGGAGCGCCATGAGCCCCTTTTTCGACCGGCGGTCCTGTGATCAAGGCCGCCTTCCTCCTGTATCTCCCGAGGTGGAGCAATGTCGTTAGAAATCGGTCGTCGACCCACGGCCGACGGCACCGCGGCCGACAGCACCGCGGACCGGGCCGGCGCCCAGCCGGCCGGGCCCGTCGCCGCCCAGCCACCCGCTGTGGAAGCCGTGATCGCGAAGGGCGGGGCAGGTCGTGGTGTCGCGGGCGGTCCGTACCCGCCGGGGCCTGTCCGGGCGCCGGTCAGCCTCACGGTCGGCAAGTACAGTGCTCTACTCCTTTTCGCGCTGTTCATCGTCATCTTCGGAGCGCTCAAGCCACATTTGTTCCTGACGGTCAGCACGTTCCGTCTCACCTTTGGCGAAGGCGTGGTGACCGCGGTCCTGGCGCTGGCCTTCCTGGTCCCGCTCGCGGCCGGCATCTTCGACCTGTCGATCGGCGCGATGATGGGTCTGTCGCTGGTACTGATCAACTGGTTCGCGGCCAACACCGACATCCCGGTCGGCCTGGTCTGCCTCGGCGCAGTGCTGGTGTGCTGTCTGGTCGGACTGGTCAGCGGCTTCCTGGTGGTGCGGCTCCGGGTCAACTCGCTGATAGCCACCCTCGGCGTGAGCCAGGTGCTCACCGCCGTGGGCCTGAAGGTCTCTGACAACCGCCAGATCACCGGCGCGTTCTCCGACCGGTTCGCGACGCTCGGCAGCACGAACCTGCTGGGCGTTCCGGTGGTCGTGCTCTACCTGCTGGCGCTGGCGGTCATCCTGTGGTTCGTTCTGGAGCACACGCCGGTCGGGCGCTACCTGTTCGCGGTCGGCAGCAACCCGGAGGCCGCCCGGCTGGCCGGCCTGCCGGCGGAGCGGCTCGTCTACGGCTCGCTCATCGCCTCCGGCGGGGTGGCCGGGATCGCCGGCGTCATCTACGCGATGCGGGTCGGCGTCTATACCGCGGACTCCGGTTCAGGTCTGCTGTTCCCCGCGCTGGCAGCGGTGTTCTTCGGGGCGTCGCAGTTCTCCCGGCGGCCCAACGTGTGGGGCACGCTGGTCGCATATTTCGCGCTCGCGTTCGGTGTCAAGGGCCTACAACTGGCCTTCGGGCCCGGCACCTTCTGGATCCAGCCGCTGTTCCAGGGGGTGGCCCTGCTGATCGCCGTCGCGCTGGCGAGTCGACAGGTCGCCCAGACCCGGCGCAGCCGGCGAACGCAGGCGGCGGCTGCCGAGTCCGAGTCCACGTCCGGGTCCGGGTCCGGCGCGCAGCCTGAGCCCGTCGCGACCGGCGAGCCACGTGCCCCGGCTCCGTGACGCCGTGTCCCTGTTGCCGGTTGCTCTCAGCGCAGTCGCTTTCAGTGCATCGGAACCTTTTTCTGCAGATATCTCCCCTACCGGATCGGAGTACCTTCGGTGATCAGTACGTCGGACAATTCCTCGACATATCCGATTTCGGCGGAAACCGCACGGCAGCTGACACGCCCCCTGTTCGGTCACGTTATCGACGGTGAGGTCGTCCCGGCTGCCGACGGAGCGACGATGGCGGTCGTCGATCCCGCGACGGAACGGCAGGTCGCCACCGCCGCTGCCGGCTCGGTGGCCGACGCCGAACGGGCCGCACAATCTGCACGCGCAGCCTTCGATGACGGCCGGTGGCGGTTCCTCCCGCCCTTGGAAAAAGAACGCCGGATGCGCAGGCTCTCCAGCCTCCTGACGGAGCGGGCGGACGTCTTCGCCGAGATCGATGTGATCGACGCGGGCTTGCTGCGCTTCTATGAGGGCTTCATCGTCCAGTTCGCGGTCGACGGTATTGACTACTACGCGGGCTGGCCCTCCAAGCTTTCCGGAACGATTCCGTCGGTACCGTCGGACCTGGCCGTGTATCAGCACCGGGAGCCGATCGGCGTCGTCGGCCTGATCACTCCGTGGAACGGGCCGACGGCCGTGTTCGCCTCGGTGGCCGCCGCCCTCAGCGCGGGCAACAGCGTCGTGCTGAAGCCGGCCGAGCAGACCCCCATGTCGGCGGTTCTCATGGCGGAGCTGGCGCTCGAGGCGGGGATTCCGCCGGGGGTCTTCAACGTCGTTCAAGGTGTCGGTGAGGTCGTGGGCGCCGCACTCGTCGCCTCTGCCGACATCGACGCCCTGTCGTTCACCGGGTCCGTGGCGACCGGTTGCGCGATCCAGGCGGCCGCCGCCGCACGGGTGAAGCGGGTGAGCCTCGAACTCGGCGGCAAGAGCCCGTTCATCGTCTTCCCCGACGCCAACCTGGAGGCCGCCGCCGCAGCGGCCATGGCCGCGGTGTGGGGCGCATCCGGACAGGTGTGCACCGCGGGTAGCCGTCTGTTGGTGCACCGTTCCGTGCACGACAAACTGGTAAGCATGATCATTGAAGGGTCGCGTGACATCCGGCTCGGCTCGGGTTTCGACCCCAGTAGCCAGATGGGACCGCTGGTGTCCGCGGAACAGCTGGAGCGGGTGCAGCGCTACGTCGGCTACGGCCGTGACGAGGGCGCGGAGCTGGTGCTCGGCGGTGAGCGTCACGGCGATGTCGGCTACTTCCACCAGCCGACGGTGTTCACATCCGTGCGCAACGACATGCGGATCGCCCGCGAGGAGATCTTCGGGCCCGTGATGTCCGTGCTGGAGTTCGGCTCGGAGGAGGAGGCCATCGCCATCGCCAACGACACCGAGTACGGCCTGGCGGCCGGCGTGTGGACCAACGACCTGGGCCTGGCACACCGCATGAGCAGAGCGCTACGGACAGGAACGGTGTGGGTGAACACCTTCCAGATGGTCTACCCGACGGTGCCCTACGGCGGTGTGAAGTACTCCGGGCATGGCCGCACCCTGGGCGCGGCCTCTCTCGACGAGTTCACCCAGCTCAAGAGCGTGTGGATGAAGGTCGGGGCTTGACACGGCAGCGCCGCAGCAGACGTGGCACCCGCCGGGACGGCTGCGAAGGGAGCGAGCATGCGTACAGCGGCCGAGATTGAGGCCGGTTTGGACCGCGCCGACGTTACCGAGGTGCTTTACAGGTATGCGTCGTGTATCGACAAACGGGATGTCGACGGGATCCGTGCGACCCTCGCCGACGACCTGTGGGCGCAGTACGGCAACGCTGATCCCATCGTCGGCGGTGACGCGGTCGCCAATTGGATCGACGAAGGCACCCGGGAATGCGTCTGGCAGCATCATCTGCTCAGTGTTTACCATGTGGACCTTGTAGCGGATCACGCCACGGCGCTCATCTACCACACCTCGCACCAGGTGTTCCGCGCATCGCCGGAAACGGTGCACGTGCTCGTCGGCCGGTACCATAACCAGCTGCGACGCACAGCGGACGGTTGGAAAATCAGCAGGCTTCTCTTCGAGATTCTCTGGGGCGAGCGTCGGGTGGACTCCACCGGTTACCTCGCTGCCGTCGGCGGCAGCGGCCCCCAGGTGTATCCCCGTTGACGCGGCCGGACCGGTGAGATTCAGCTGAGGCCGGAAGGGACGATGATGCGGATCGGCCTGTCGGTATACGACATGGGTGCGCGTGACCTACTGGACCTCGCTGTGGCGGCCGACGACCTCGGCTTCGATGCCCTCTGGCTCGGTGAGCATCTCGTCCTGCCGTACGACTACTCCAGCGAGCACCCCACCCAGGGCGAAACGGCGCACCAGCATCACACCCGGCCGATCATCGACCCGGCCACGAAGCTGCTGGACCCGTGGTCGGCGTTGAGTGCCGCCGCAGCGCTCACGACGAGGGTGAAGCTCGCGACGGGCATCTACATCCTGCCGTTACGTCATCCGCTTCTGACAGCTCGTGCCGCCTGCACGACGCAGGAGATCGCTGCCGGCAGGTTCATGCTCGGGGTCGGAGCCGGTTGGCTGCGCGAGGAGTTCGCCGCCCTCGGCGTGCCGTTCGACGAACGTGGATCCCGCCTCGAGGAGTGCCTGGAGGTCCTGCGGTCGGCCTGGAGCGGAGGACCCTTCGAGCATCAGGGTAACCACTTCACGACCGGCAGGATCCAGGTCACCCCCCGGCCCGTTGCGGTGCCGCTCGTCCTCGGGGGGAACACGGACCGGGCGCTGCATCGCGCAGCCCGACTGGGGGACGCCTGGTTCAGTTCCGGCACGCCTTCCTTCTCCGACGCGGTACGGCTTCGCGACCGGCTCGCGGCACTGTGCGAACAGTACGGGCGCGCGATGATTGCCTGCTACTTCCGGTTGGAAGGCCAGGATCTGGAACTGGTGCCCCGCTACGAGGCCGAGGGGATCATCAACCTGGTCGTGTGGGCGGACCAGATATGGCGCGGGGCCGACCTGGCGCAGAAGCGAGCGTGTCTCGCCCGCGCTGCCGACAGATTCATGATCTAGCGGGTCAGCACGGTGCAGGCGCTGACCCCCGGCGCGCCGTAGACGTGGCTGAACGCCACCGTCGGGTTCGCGGGCACCTGTCGCGCCGCGGCGGCCCCGCGCAGCTGCAGGACGTTCTCGTACACCTGACGCAGACCCGACGCGCCGATCGGCTCGCCGTTGGCGAGGCAGCCACCGTCAGTGTTGATCGGAAGGCTGCCGCCGATCCCGGTGGCACCCGTTGCCAGCAGTTCCTCCTGCTCACCGTCTTTGCACAGGCCGCACTCGGCCATGTGACAGATCTCCGCCCCGGACTCGGTGTCCTGGATCTGCGCGACGTCGACATCGCCGGGGGCGACCCCGGCCAGCTCGAACGCCGCCCGGGCCGCGTCCACACTCGGGCTGTCAGCGCGTTCCAGCGCCAGCCACGGGCTGAACACCTCGAACGAGCCGAACCGGCGTGAACGTAGTACCGCGGACCGCAGGTACACTGGCGTGTCGGTGTACCTGCGCGCGCGGTCCGCCCGGCACAGCACGAGCGCGACTGCGCCTTCCCCCGGCGAGCAGAACATGTACTGCGTCAGCGGATGGCTCACCATCGTCGACGACATGATCGCTTCTTCCGTGTGCGGGATACGGCGCCACGCGTTGGGGTTCAGCGAACCGTTGTAGAAGGCCTTGACCGCCACCTTCGCCAGTATCGACGGACTGAGGCCGTACGTGTGCAGGTAGCGCTGCGCCTTCATCCCGAAGAACTGGGTCGTCAGCATGAGTCCGGTTTCGCCGTACCACTGCCCCAGGCCGACCGCCGCGGGGTCGGTGTCGAAGGCACCCCGCGGATGCTTGTCGAAGCCGATCACCATCCCGAGTTCGTACGCGCCCGACCTGATGGTACTGTCTGCGTTGATCAGTGCGCTGCCGCCCGTCGCGCATCCGTTGGCCACGTTGATGAACGGGATGCCGGTCAGCCCCAGGTCCGAGACGAGCGAGTCGGCGGCCCCTGCCGCGAGGCTGCCGCCGAAGGCGAACTGGATGTCGGGCCATTCCAGGCCCGCGTCAGTCAGCGCAGCCCGGGCCGCGTAGGCTCCCTGCGCCCGTCCGCTAACCCCCTCGTGTCGCCCGAACGGATGAATTCCGATGCCCACGATGGCGACATCCACGGCGCACTCCTTTGTGGTTACTTGTGGTTACCCAGGTTCGGGGTCTGGTTTCCGTCTGATCCCCGTTCCGGGTCACCGGATCGGACGGGGGAGAACGCGTAGGTGAGGACCTGGGTGCCGTCGTCGTCGTGACACAAGGGCACGAGGACCAGCTCCATCGGCTCCCCGATGTGCAGCCGCTGCGGGTCGTTTTCGGTCAGGACGGCCTCGACGATGACCGCGCCGGGAAGCTCCACGTATCCCACGCCGAAGGGCGTGAACGGCTCCGGACCGGCGTAGGGCGGTTTGGGACGGAAACTCTGCACGGTGAAGGACCACAGTGTGCCGCTGCGGGGGAGAAGGCGGTCCGTCATGTCCATTCGGGTGCATTTCGGGCACGACTGCTGGCGCGGGAAGGTCGTCGTCCCGCACGACCGGCAGCTGCTCGCGACGAGGCTGGGCCCGTCGTCGCCCTCGACGAACAGTCCGTCGTCCACCGGCCGTGTCCGTACTACAGGTCTGCTCATCATCGGTCTGCCTCCTCGGCGGCGGGTACGTGTCCAGTGTGTTCACCCAACCGTGGCGCCCGCGTGGGAGCAACGGTCTGGAAGGACGAGAACCGGTAGGGGCTCGTCGGGACCAACGCGCTGAGATCGCTGTCGAAGGCGACCGTGGTGAAGAAGTTCCTCGCCTGCAGGTGCTCGTCGTCCAGGACATCCTCGGGGGCGTTGACCGGCCCGATCGGCAGCCCGCGCCGTTGCCCCTCGTGGTAGGCCGTCGTGGCGTCCTGCAGGAGGAACAGGCATTCGATGAGTTCCTGAATGTGTGCGAAGTTCTGCTGGCGGTGCGCCAGATCATCGTAGGCTGTGTCGGTCAGGTCCGCGGCGACGCCGAGGCTTTCCATCCATGCGACCAGCGCATCCCATGGCTTGCGGTCGGCGAGGATGAGCGCGAAGTAGACCCATCGGCCATCGGCGCAGCGGAACAGCGCCGGCTGTGTCGGCACGGGCTGGGCGTGGCGACAGGTCTGCCTGTGCACGAGGACCTTCGGGTAGAACCAGTATGGATTCGCCAGTTCCCCGCTGACAGCGAGCGACTCGTGCATGGACACGTCCACCAGCTGCCCCGCACCTGTCCGCTGGCGATCGAGTAATGCCAGCAGCAGGCCGCAGTGGGCGAAACTCGTCGCCGTGTGGTAACCTTGATTGCCGCCGGGGCGGATGGGCGGGATCGAGTGGTCGTCATAGCCGCAGCTGGCCAGCGGGCCGCCCGCGGCGAGTCCGACCAGATCGCAGGTGCGGTAGTCCGCCCACGGGCCGTCCAGCCCGAACGCGGTGACCGACAAGATGATCAGTTGCGGATGCGTGGCCAGCAGCTCGGAGTAGTCCAGGCCGGCCGCGGCGATCTCGCGCGGGCGCAAGGTGATGAGCAGGACGTCCGCGCCGACGAGCAGGCGGTGCAACAACGCCTGGTCCGATTCCGATCCGTCGGAGACCACGCTGCGCTTGCCGAAATTGTAGTACCAGAACGTCAGGCTCGTGTCGGCGCTGACGACGTCGTGCGCGAAGGGACCGATCCGCCGCGTCGGTGATCCCTGCGGTGGTTCGATCTTGATCACGTCGGCACCGAGCTCCACGAGGAGTCGTCCGGTCCCTTCACCAGCGGGGTCACCCGCCCACTCGACGACCGTCAGCCCCGAATACGGAAGCGGCGGGGAACCGGGTGTCCCGGTCTGGGACGTGGTCATCTCAGATCACACCCGCCGCGGCGAGGTCGGCCACTTCGTTCGTGGACAGGCCGAGGATGTCGCTGAACACGTAGGAGTTGTCCTCGCCGAGCAGCGGGGCTGACCGCCAGTTGTCCTGTTCGATACGGGAGAACGCCACCGGTGTCCCCTCGAAGCGCGCCGGGCCGATCACCGGGTGGTCCAACTCGAAGAACGTGCCGCGATGGGCAAGCTGCGGGTCGACCTCGTTGAGGTCGCGCGCGTCCTGGACGGCACCTGCACAGACGCCGTTGTCCTGCAGCAGTGTCATGACCTCATGCGGTGACCGCTGTCTGGTCCACTCCGCGAGGTGGGCGTCGAGCGCGTCAGCGTGGGCGAACCGGCTCGATCCGCTGGCGAAACGCGGGTCCGTCGTCCATGCGGGGTTGCCGATGGCTTCGGTCAGACGGTGCCAGTCGGTGTCGTCGAAGACTGCGACGGCCACCCACCGGTCCTCGCCGGCGCAGGGGTACACCCCGTGCGGGGCAGCCTGCGGGTGTTCCAGCCGGTTACCCGGGGGGAAGCCCGGCCGGCGGGTCGGTCGTGCGTTCACGGTGACGTCCAGCAGATCGGGACCGAGCAGGCTGACGCCGACCTCCACGGCGGAGGTGTCGATTTCCGTGCCCTTCCCGGTCGCGTTGCGATGCATGATCGCCATGAGCAGGGCCGCGCTGTTGTAGTAGGCAGCCTGGTTGTCCATGTAGGACAGACCCCAACCCGAGGGCTCCCGGTCGGGTAGGCCGCTGATGAAGGACAGTCCGCTGACCGCCTGCACCACCGGCCCGTAGCTGCGGTACGTGTGGTGCGGGCCGCTCTGGCCGAAACCGCTCATGTGGGCGTAGATGACCTCGGGGCACAGCGCGCGTAGCCGTTCGTAGGTCAGATTCCAGCCTGCCATGACGCCGGGAGCGAAGTTCTCCGTCACCACACTGCTTTGTGCGATGAGTCGTTCGGCCAGTTCCCGGCCCTCGACGGACCGCATGTTGATTGTCACGCCGAGTTTGTTGCGGCTGTAGTTGTTGAACAGTCCGCCCTTGTCCGGGTCGGGATCGGGATCCTCCGCGCCGAACGAGCGGGAGTCGTTCTTGTAGAGCGGTAATCGGCGGGGCATGTCCAGCCGGGTCCGGCTTTCGATCTTGATGACCTCGGCGCCGAAGTCCGCGAGCATGCGGGTGGCGACGGAACCGACGCCCATCCAGCAGAAGTCGGCCACGCGGATGCCCGACAGCGGCCCGCGTCGGGCCCGGGGCTGCCGTTGCACCAGCGACGGATGCCGAGCGTCCACCGTGTGACCTCCCTGTACGCGGGTGTGTAGCCGACTTTATTTCTCATGATGAAAAGCCGCAAGCCCCGGTTGCGACCGCTCTGGCCTGGCCTGCTCTGGTCTGCTCTGGTCTGCTTTAGCCTGTCGTCGACGGTGGAGATGGTGGTGACGCGGTCACCCGCCCAGCCGGCGGCGGGAAGGGGCGACATGACCCTTGTGGCTTTTCATCACGACGAATATTGTGCGAATCCGGCATGGCGCAGTCCACCGCAGTCCACCGCGGTCATGGCGCGAGCAATAGCCGATGACGATGCGCCGGCGGGGCGAACCGGGTGGAGAGGAGCCAGCGGTGACCGGTAGCCGGGAATGGCACCTGATGCGCCGTCCTGCGGGATGGCCGACGGACGACGATGTGGCTCTGGTCGAGGTCGACATACCCGACCCCGGCGCTGGTGAGCTCCTCGTGCACAACACCGTGATGTCGGTGGAACCGTACATGCGTGGCCGGATGAGTGCGGTGGCCTCGTATGTCGAGCCCTATGCGCTCGGCGCCCCGATGCAGGGACACGCGGTCGGCGAGGTGGTTGCGTCCGGTGTGTCCGCCATCCCGGTCGGCCGGCACGTGGTCCACCGGGCGGGATGGCGGGAGTACGCGCTGGTAGCCGCCGCGGATGTTGAACCCGTCGATGTTGAACCCGTCGACACGACCGGGTTTCCCGACTCCACGTACCTCGGTGCACTGGGCATCACGGGTATGACCGCCTATGTCGGGCTGCGCCACGTCGCCGCGTGCACACCCGGAGAAACCGTGTTCGTCTCGGCGGCGGCCGGTGCGGTGGGCGCCACGGTCGGTCAGATCGCCAAGGTCATGGGCTGCCGTGTCATCGGCAGTGCAGGCTCCGAGGAGAAGGTCCGCTTTCTCACCGAGGATCTGGGGTTCGACGCCGCGTTCAGCTACCGTGATCAGCCTGTGCGGGCGTCGCTCTCCGCGGCTCTCGCGCAGCTTGACACCGACGGTTTGGACGTGTATTTCGACAACGTCGGGGGAGAACAGCTGGAAGCCGCGATCCGGGTGATGCGCCCGTTCGGCCGCATCGCGCTCTGCGGGGCGATCTCCACCTACAACGCGACCGAGCCCGTACCCGGTCCACGCAACCTGCTGCTGATGATCTGGCGGCGGCTGCGGATGGCGGGTTTCCTCGTCGGTGACCATGCCGACCAGCGCGCCGCATTCACCGGTGACATGTCGCGCTGGCTGCGCGAGGGCGCTGTCCGCAGTGTCGAGACGGTTGTCCACGGTGGTATTGAGGCCGCTTGGCCGACCTTCCTGGCCATGCTCCGCGGCGACAACGTCGGGAAAATGATCGTGTGTCTCGACCAGTCCGCTGGTAGCGAATCGGATCACTGATCACCCTTGACAAGCTAGTTCGTTATAAGGAATCTGTCTCCAACCTCGCCTTCAGCCGTCGACGAAGGTGTGACATGCGGCCGGAATCGACCCGCCAGAGCGATGCGGACCGGCCGGTTGACAGTGTCACCGCAAGTCACTGCAAGTCACCGCAACCGATCCCCCCATGGCAGGAGGAGCACCGGATGACCACTGTGAAGACGTTCGAGGATGTCCGCGACCACATCAACGCGAGCGACACGCTCTACCGTTACTGTTCGACGGTCGACCAGAAGGATTTTGTAGGTTTACGCACGGTGTTCGACGACGACGCCCGGATGCGCTTCACCGCAGCCGGTACGTGGAGCGAGTGGGTCGAGGGCGCCGATGCCATCGTGGCCTGGGTCGACAAGATGACGGCGGACCGCGGCTTCCAACATCACCTTGTGTCTGTCTACCACGTCGACGTCGAAGGCGATCAGGCCTCGGCGCTCGCCTACCTCACCTCCCACCAGGTTGCCGCCGACGACCCCAACCAGGTTCTGCAGATGTCCAGTCGTTACCGCAACCGGCTGCGCCGCGACGGTGACGGTTGGGTCATCACCGAGATCCAACTCGAGATCGGCTGGATCGAGGTCCGGACGTTCGACCAGAGTCTGGCACTCGGCTGATGTCGGCGCCCGTACCCACACCCATGCCGGAGCGCGCGACGCCCGCCGGGTCCTGCCCGGTGGTCAACTACGACATCATGTCGCCGCGGCCGGTGCTGGCGGGCATCGGAGAGATGGCGCAGCTGCGTGAGGCGTCCCCCGTCTACTGGAACAGTTTCGGGGCCGGCTTCTGGATGATCACCCGCTTTGATCAGTGCCGCGAGGCCTACCAGAACCCCGAGGTCTTCGGTAGCGACTCGGTGATCGTCCTGGACCCGAACCCGGGTTACCGCTGGATTCCGACCAATGTCGCCCCGCCCGAGCACGGCAGGTACCGTCAGATCCTCAACCCGCCCTTCTCACCCCGTGCGGTCGCCCGGGCGACGCCCCGGATGCGCGAACTGTGCGACCGGACCATCGACGCCTTTCTCGACTCCGATGGCTGCGAGTTCGTGGCCGACTTCGCGGCGGTGTACCCGACCCGGGTGTTTTTGTCGATCATGGGTTTGCCTGAGACCGATGACGCGTTGTTCGTCGAGTGGGTGGACACGGTCTTCGACGCCTTCGCCGATCCTGAGGGCCAGGCCCGGACGATGGCGGCGATGGGCGCGATGACCGAGTACTTCATCGGTGTCGTCGCGGATCGGCGGGCGACGCTGCGCGACCCCGAGAGTGACTTCGTCAGCTATCTCATGACAGCACATTATGAAGATAGACCGTTGCGTGATGACGAGATTCTGCAGATGTGCGTTGTGTTGGTGCTTGCGGGTCTCGACACCGTCAAGAGCCAGCTGAGCTATGCGTTCCACCATCTGGCGACGACGCCGGAGCACCGTCGACGGGTGGCGACCGAACCGGGGGTGGTGCCGACGGCGGTCGAGGAGTTCCTGCGGGCGTTCCCGATCATCCAGGATGGCCGAAAGATCACCCGTGACGTGGACTTCCACGGCTGCCCGATGAAGAAGGGGGACATGGCGCTGCTGTTGCTCGGTGCGGCCATGCGCGACCCGCGCTCGTTTCCAGACGCTGACCAGGTCGATCTCGACCGTGCGGTCAACCGGCACATCTCCTTTGCCGCCGGACCGCACCGGTGCCTGGGCTCCCATCTCGCGCGCGCCGAGATGGCGGTTGCGCTGGAGCAGTGGCACCGGCGGATCCCCGACTACCGGATCGCGGGCGGTGAGCCGGTGCTGGAGCGCGGTGGTGCGGCCGGGCTGGTCGCCCTGCCGCTGGTCTGGGACCGGTCATGACCGCCGATCCGACAACGGGGGAGCGGCTCACCGTGCAGATCATGGTCGACCCCACCCGGTGTACCGGGCAGGGCCGCTGCTATTCGCTCGCTCCGGAGGTGTTCGACACCGATGACGACGGTTTCTGCCTCCCCCGCGGCGTCACCTTCGTGGTGACCGCGGACCGGGCACAAGCGGCCCGGCTCGGCGCCAGTTCGTGTCCGGAAGACGCGATCACGGTCGCGGCCGGTCCGCCGGGGCCGGCGGTGGACGTCTGACAGGTGAGGTACCTGGGTGGATCGGGCCGCGTGAGCCGGACGCGTGCGCCGTGGGTCGGCGCCTGGGCAGCACTCGATGGGGTCGCCCAGGTGGCCGGGCCAGTGCCTGCGGTAGCCGAAGTCGTTCGAGGCCGCAATGTGGACCGGTCTTTCCGTTCGGCGAGAGGAAATCGCGTCCGCGCTACATTTCCGGGACCGCTTGTCGGATTTCCTCATAAGAAATAAGGTATAGATCACATCAGAGTGCGGCCGGGACGCGCGTCGTGACAGCCGGCGTCTCCCGAAGACCTCGAGGGGAGCGGCGTCATGGCCGGGACGGCAGTGACCGATGGCATCAGAGTGATCGACGCGGATACCCATGTGATCGAACCCGCCGATCTGTGGACGTCGCGGATCTCCACGGCGAAGTGGGGTGATCTGGTTCCGCACGTCCGCTGGGATGACGACCTCCAGGAGGAGGCGTGGTATTTCGGCGACGCGCGCCTGTCGGCCACCGCGGGCGGAGCGATGGCCGGTTGGGCGGAGTTCCCGCCGAAGCATCCCCGGCGCCTCGCCGATGTCGACCCGGCGCTGTGGAACGCCCCCGATCGGCTGCGCAAAATGGACGAGTACGGGATCTGGGCGCAGGTGCTGTATCCCAACGTGGCGGGGTTCGGTACCGGGAGGTTCCTCGGACTCAAGGATCCCGAACTGATGGTGCGCTGCATCCAGGCGTACAACGACTATCAGACCGACTGGGCGAGCGCGGACCCGTCCCGGCTGCTGCCCATGGCGGCGCTGCCCTTCTGGGATCTGGCGGCGAGCGTCGCTGAGATCGAACGAACAGTCGCGATGGGGCATCGGGGCGTGATCATGGCTCAGGAGACCGACTTCTTCGGTCTGCCGCTGCTCGGTGATCCGCACTGGGACCCGATCTGGGCGACCGCCCAGGATCTCGGCGTTCCGGTGAACTTCCACATCGCATCGGGCGACCTGTCCCTGATCGAGAAGAACTTCCCGGGTAACGGGATCCACGCGAACTACGCCTCGGTCGGGGTTTCCTTCTTCATGGGCAACGCCCGCGCCATCGCGACCGTCATCTGTGCCGGGATCTGCCACCGCTTCCCGCGGCTGAATTTCGTCTCGGTCGAGAGCGGAATCGGCTGGCTCCCCTACGCCCTCGCCGCTTTGGACTGGCAGTGGAGGAACTGCGGCGTCCCGATCGAACACCCCGAATACGACCTGCTGCCCAGCGAGTACTTCCAGCGCCAGATCTTCGGTTGTTTCTGGTTCGAGCGGGAGACCGCCCTGCAGGCGATCGAACTTCTTGGAGCCGACAACTTCCTCTTCGAGACCGACTTCCCGCACCCGACGAGCATGTCGCCCGGCCCGGCGAGCGCGGCGATCCGGCCGGACCTGTTCGTCGCGGAGGCGTTCGCGCAGCTGCCCGGCGACGCGCTGCGCAAGATCCTGCACGACAACGCCGCCCGCATCTACCATCTGGACTGATCCGGCCCGACCGGGCCCGCCGTCGGTGGGCGCGGAGTGCGGGTTGGTTCGGGCCGTCCGCGTGCACACATGATAGTCAACAATGTTGACGAGCCTCGTTCGCGATTTGATCTTCAGTGTCGCCTGTTCCTTGTGCACGAGTCGACCGGCCTGCTTTGCTGACGGAAAACTGACGATTCTCGGCCAGATCCGCGGCGGGTCTCCTTTGGGCGACGCCGGCCGGTATGAAGGAGGTCCACGTGTCCATTGATCTTGGCCATGACCCGGTGGTCAGTGAACTCGCCAGCCGCACTGCCGAGTTCGTGCGCAGCGTCGTCGTCCCCGAGGAGGAGGCGTTCGCAGGCGTGGCCGCGCGCGGCGGTGACGCGATGCGGGCGCGGCTACAGCAGGCGGCGAAGGACGCGGGGCTCTTCGCCCCGCACGTACCGGCGGAGCTCGGCGGGCACGGCCTGGACATGCGCGGACGCGCACCCGTCTTCGAGGCGGCGGGCTACTCGCTGTTCGGCCCGCTGGCACTGAACATCGCCGCCCCCGACGAGGGCAACATGCACATGCTGGCGGCCATCGCGACGGCCGAGCAGAAGGAGCGGTATCTGCGGCCGTTGGCAACGGGCGAGGTGCGGTCCTGCTTCGCGATGACCGAGCCCGCGCCCGGAGCGGGGTCGGATCCGACCGCTCTGACCACGCGCGCTGCAAAGGAGCCGGGCGGCTGGCGGATCGACGGCCGTAAGTGGTTCATCACCGGCGCGGACGGTGCCGCATATGCGATCTGCATGGCCCGCACATCGGGCGAACCGGGTCACCGCGGTGGAGCGACGATGTTCCTCGTCGACGCGGACAACCCCGGAATGAAGATCGTCCGTCATGTCGAGACCCTCGACGAGAGCCTGTACGGCGGTCATTGCGAGATGCTGTTCGACGGCTGCCTGGTGCCGCACGACGCGGTTCTCGGCGAGGTGGACAAGGGTTTCGACTATGCCCAGGTTCGCCTAGGGCCGGCGCGGACGACCCACTGCATGCGTTGGCTGGGGATCGCCGCCCGGGCCCAGGATATCGCCGTGGCCCGGGCGGCGGACCGGCGGCTGTTCGGTTCCCGGCTGGCGGAGCTGGGCATGGTCCAGGCGATGATCGCGGATAATGAGATTGATATCGCGGCGTCCCGCGGGCTGGTCCTGCAGGCATGCTGGGAACTCGACCAGGGTCGCTCCGGGGCTCAGTCGACCGCGGTGGCGAAGACGTTCACCGCCGAGGCCGTCTGGCGGGTCGTCGACCGTTCGCTGCAGATCTGTGGTTCCCTCGGTATCTCCGGGGATGTGCTGCTCTCGCGCTTCCTGCGCGAGGTCCGCCCGTTCCGTATCTATGACGGGCCGTCGGAGACCCACCGCTGGGCGATCGCCCGTCGTGTGGTCCGCCGTCACCTCGACAATCATGCGAGCGCGTCATGACGATCGTAGCGTCTGCCGGCTAGCGGCCATCCGGCCATCCGGCCATCCGGCCGGCTAGATGATTTTTCGAGGTTTGTGCGACGAAAGAGTCCTTGTCGATCGCACAAACCTCGAAAGATCGCGTAGGCGTCGGTTCACCGGCCTTTGATGTCGAGGAAATAGTCGAGAAGGCGCCAGGTCGTCCGGTCGACCACACCGGTGACTGCCACCGCCGGGTCGTTCAACCGGCAGAATTCCTGGAAATCACGGAACGCTTTCTCCGTCAGCGGGCCGAAGGCGCCGTCCGGGGAGAGCAGGCGATTATCGCCCTCCCGGCCCGTAGCGATGTTGAGCGCGTTCTGAGCGGTCGTGACCGGGTGGCGCAGATCCGGGAACACCCCTGACTTGCCCTGGTCGAGGGACCCGCGCGCGCTCGTCGGGAAGTAGGCGAACCGGTTCGGCGAATTCTGGGGGGCGAGCGGGAAGCGCGGGCCACCGCTGAACATCGACTGCCAGTTCACGCATCCGACGATGAGTATACCGCCGGCCAGCCAGGTTCTGCGTAGTACCTGATCGTTTCCGACGTTACCTTCGACCGTGGCAATATTATTGCCGGTGCGTTCGACGACCAGGCCATGGGCTCGCGCCCAGGACCAGATCGTGGTGACCGTACTTCGTGTGATTGTGGCCATCCCCGGCGTAGCCGACCTCCGCCAACGCATGCTCGACCAACTGTTGCACAGCCGTCATCGCTGACTCCTTTGCGGCGACGCCGTGTTGGCGGCCGGGGCCGATGGCAAGGATTCGACCAAAGACGGTGCCCGGGCCGCTGCCAGAACCCCTGCCAGATGAGACAAGACGTACCCCGTCGATTGGCCTGTTTGCTCATCGCTATCACCGTGCGTGTCCTCGCGGCCAGTGCATGTCAGTATTCTGCCGCCGAGCTCGACGCACGGTCGGCGGTCTTGATCCGATTCTTCTGACCGGCCGGTCGGATGATTAATACGCATAGTAGTCGACATGCGGCGAGATTCGCGGAAAATGGCCCTTGCGGTCACAGCGTGTAGTTCGCTACCGTGGCCGGGCTCTCAGCAACACCGGGCCGAACGCCGAGTTCTGCCCTCGGTCCGGTGTTCCCTTCTAGTAATCACCAGGGCAGCAGCGGGGGAACCAGGACTTGGCGGACGTCGCCCTTGTGGCGCAGTCCTCGGGGTGAAGTCGGCCGCGGATCTCCGCGCTGACCGGGCTTCCCGGCCCGAACCCGACAGCTAACCTCGCAGGCGTACGGGAAGGATCATTGTTGCCTGCATATCAGGCGTGTGCAGATTCTGCTGACGGGGTTCCGTCCGGACACGGTCGCCACCGTGCACCGACCGCCAGGTCCAGCTTCCGCCGCCGGTCCGCACGTGCGGTGGTTGCCGCCGCGGCCACCGGGACCGTCGCTCTGACCGCTTTTGCGGCCCCCGCACTGGCGAACGACGCCGGGGCTGACAGTCCGGCCGGCTCGACCACTGCCACCACTGCCACCACTGCCACCACTGCCACCGCGCAGACCTGGGCCGGTGACACCGCTGCCGGTGACGCCGGGACCACGCCCTCGGCGTCCGATTCGCCCTCGGCGTCCGACCCGGCGTCGGCTGCTGGTTCGGCGTCGGCTGCTGGTTCGGTGTCGGCCCAGACTGGCGGCCTCTCGGCACCGCCGGACAGTGCATCGTCGCAGCAGGACGGTTCCGCGGCGTCCACTGCCAGTCTCGGTGAGAAGATCGTCTATTTGGCATCGAAGCAGGCGGGCAAGCCATACGTGTGGGGCGCCCAGGGTCCGAACTCCTTTGATTGTTCCGGGCTTGTCCAGTACATCTACAAACAGCTCGGCCGGAGCGTGCCGCGGGTGACCGACGCCCAGTACGCGGCGTCGCAGAAGATATCGCGGGATGCCAAGCAACCCGGTGATCTCATTTTCTTCGGGCAGCCCGGAAACATCCATCACGTGGCGATTTACGCCGGGGCCGACATGATGTGGGCCGCTCCCCACAGCGGAACCGTCGTCCGGCTTCAGAAGATTTATTCCACGAGTTATCTCGTTGGTCGCCTGGGGTGACCTGGCTCGACTGTTAACAGACATGCGACCCGTCATGGCCGGGCTGCCGCGTGCCCCACCGTGGGCATTCCGCCAGCTTGGCTGTGACGGGTGCGTCCGCGCGGCGCCTATGAGCCGATCGACGATACTGAAGTGAGATATCTGATAATGACCAGGGGAAGGCACAGAAAGCAGTCCCAGTACAACCGCGGCGCGGTGGCTGCCACTGCCGGCGTCATCGGCGCGACGGCGGGAATGATGCTGACCGCGGGTCCGGCGAACGCGAGCCCCGCGGCGGCGTCCGGTGCCGGTACGGCGCCTGCGCCCGGCGCGAGTTCTGTCGCTGCGACACCTGTTCCCGACGCTTCCATCGCCGGTGCCGGCAGGAAGGCGGGACTTGGCGGTTGTGACGGGAAGCCGCTGCAGACCTGGGTCGCGGTCGCGCTGGCCGAGTCCGGCGGCAACGCGAACGCGCACAACCCCAATGGCGAGGATTCCCGGGGACTGTGGCAGATCAACATGCGGGCGCATGCGGGCTGGGTCGGCGGGGCAGATCTGTTCGATCCAGCCATCAACGCCCAGGCCGCCAAACGGGTGTGCGACATGCAGGGCATCGGAGCATGGAGTACGTACACCAACGGGTCCTACCGCGTGTACCTCGGGCGGGCTGCGGCAGCCGCCACCGAGGCAGCTGGTGATGGCGCGACAGGCACTTACCAGGCCGATCCCACCGGCCCAGGTGGTCCTACTGGGCCGGTCAGTACACCGGTTACACCGGTTACACCGGTCACTACGCCGGACCGGACCGCTGCGGCCGACGTGGCGCCGGCACGACGGGTCGCCGATCCGGTGCCCCGAGCGCGGGAAGTCCGCTACACCCACCGCGGGCGTCCCGGCGTGCGCCAGATTCAGCGAGCGCTGACCGGACGTGGCTACCCTGTCGTGGCGGACGGAAAGTTCGGGCCACATACCACAAATACGGTGAAGGCATACCAACGCCGGCACGGACTTGCGGCCGATGGCGTAGTCGGGGCGCGGACCCGCGCTGCGCTGTTCTCTTTCACCGCGTAGGTCCCATTACTGGATAGATCATCATATTCTGTCTGTATTGTCGCGGAGAGCAGCGGACTTCAGCGCATCCGTCGGGATGCATTTGAACGGCTTCGTGACCCACTGGCATGTCAGGAGCACAAATAATAACAAGGCTTTTCCAGGTAAATTATGCTGCGGTCGACATCGACCCCGTCTCCGTATTTTTGCATCATTCTGCGTTTGGCGGCAGGACCATCATGATTTCCGGTTGACTCCTGGTGTGGGTGGCATAGATTTATGCCTGTAAATGACATCTCGATGCGGAGGTGATCGAATGGAGCAGCAGCAGGCGCAGCAGGTGGAGCAGTATCTGCGGCAGAACTGGCAGGAGATCCGGCACCAGATTCTCGACCAGTTCGTCCAGGTCAGCACCGCTGATCTCGAAGCCGCTTCCAGCGTCAACGATCTCGTGCGGCGGATCGCGGACAGGTCGCATTACACCGAGCCCTACGTCGAGGCCCGCCTGCGGGAACTCGTCGGCGTCGCAGCGGGGGTCGGCCAGTCGGCGCAGGCCGAGGGCGGGGCCGAGCAGGCGACCGCCGAGGACCAGCGGAGCACCGAGGCCGCGGGCGAGGAGCAGGCCGAACCCCTCGGCGGATCACGGCAGGCATTCGGCGGATCGGAGCAGCCTGCGGATCCTGGGTGAGATCTGATTCCGGCTGGGATCGGCACGCGGCAGGACCGGGTCCGCGGTTATGCGGCACAGGCCGCGTCC
Organism: Protofrankia sp. Cas8; assembly: GCF_963555845.1. NCBI lineage: Bacteria > Bacillati > Actinomycetota > Actinomycetes > Frankiales > Frankiaceae > Protofrankia > Protofrankia sp. Cas8. Next base: position 94,315 of record NZ_CAUVXI010000001.1, read on the forward strand.
GGAACATTTCGGGCGTGGCCGCCGCGGCCTGTGCCATCATGGTGCCCACACCGCGTTCCCACCGTGCCCCCAATCGTGCGGTCACGTGGACGACATGTCCGTCCTCGGGGCTATGCTGCTTTTCTGATCACTATAGTGACCTGTAAGGTCGCGAATAGCAGCAGACATTCGGGGGGCTTCGGTTGCAACGAGGCAGCCATCATCACCGCGTGACAGACGCGGCGGGCGTTGCTACGCGGCCTCCGCGTCGATACGAGCCGCAGTCCATCAGTTCCGATTTGTTCAAGCTCGGTTTGTTCATCGCCCGCATCCTCGTGCCCGGCCGAGTGGTCACTTCCGACGTCGCCGCCGACGCCGTCGACGGTGTGCTGGACCGCACCGGCGTGAATCTCGTGCGGGCCAGCCTCGCCGACGATCCGCGTGTTCGTCCGGCAGCGCTTGCCTGGTATCGCTACCTGCGATCCGGCGCGGGCTCGCATCCCACGACAGTGCCCCTTGATGACTGGCGCGATCGAAATTCCGCTCCTTCATCCACGCCCCTATTGCCGGGCACTCTTGATCCACGCCCTGTTTCCGGGTGTTTTTAGTCAACAGTGTTGACGGCCTTTTGCCGCCGATTGGATCTTGAGATCCGTACGGCAGGCGCATCCCGATCTCCGATCCGGTAGCATGTCATACGTTTCATCCCGTGATTAGGTGAGGATTGCCGCATGGACGTCGGGGATCAGGTTGGGGATCTGTCGGGTGTCGATGAGACGGGCGCGGTGCTGCACCTGGCCGGCCTGCTGGCCAAGGGTCCGCTGGTGGTCTTCTTCTACCCGGCGGCGATGACGTACGGCTGTACCAGGGAAAGCTGTCATTTCCGCGACCTGGCCGGTGAGTTCGCCGCGTTGGGCGCCGGCATCGTCGGGATCAGTGCCGACGACGTCGCCAAGCAGGCCGCGTTCAGCGCGAAGCATTCGCTCGGCTTTCCATTGGTCGCAGACACCGACCGCACGATCGCGCAGGCGTTTGGCGTCCGGCGCAAGGTGGGCCCGAACAAGCGCGCCACGTTCGTCCTGCGCACGGACGGCACGGTGCTTGCGCGCATCGACTCCGAGCTGTCCATGAGCCGGCACGCGGACACCGCACTGGCTGCGCTGCGCGCCGACGCCGCGTAAAGGGCCAAAGGCGAGGGGACCGGGCTATTCCGGGGATTCGGCGATGGCGGTGCGAGCGCTGGTGGCAGCGGTGGTGCGCAGCCTCACTTCCCGAAGAAAGAACGAAAGCGCGAAGGCGACGAGTCCGATCAGGATCGTCCACAGGTAGGCGCGGTCCATTCCATGGGTGAACGTCTGGCGCGGTCCTTCACGGGGGCCGTAGCGTTCGATGTCGCCGGCCAGATGCGAGCGCTGGTAGGCGATGATGATCGCGCCCAGACTGGAGGCGCCGACCGCGCCGCCGAGTGTCCGCAGGAACGTGACGGCAGAGGTAGCGGTGCCGAGATCACCGATGGCGACCCCGTTCTGCGTGGCCAGGACGGTGTTCTGGATGAACAGACCCAGGCCGAAGCCGGCGACGAACAGCATGGCGGAGAGAACCCAGCCGTTGGTGTCGACGCGGATGAGGGCGAACAGGGCCATGCCCGCAGTCATGACCCCGGTGCCGACGACGATGAAGATCTTGTATCGTCCCAGCTTCGTCACCAGCCGACCGGAACCGATCGAGGTGATGAGCATGCCTGCGAGTAGCGGCAGTAGCCGCAGGCCCGACAACGTGGGGCTGATGCCGCGCACCAACTGGAGGTACTGCGGCAGGAAGATGATCGCGCCGAACATGATCGCGCCGGTGACGAGTGACAGCGTGCTGGTCACGCGGAAGACCGCGTTGCGGAACAGCCGCAGGGGCAGTATCGGTTCGGCCACCCGCCGTTCCCAGCCGAGGAATCCGACGATGAGTGCGAGCCCGACGATGGCGAGGATCCAGATCGTCTCGGTGATCCGTGCCTGCTGCCCGGCGTCCTGCACGGCGATCAGGAACAGCGACACCCCGCTGACGAGCAGCAGGGCTCCGAAAATGTCCAGGCGAGCCCTACGCCGCACATAGTCGATCGTCAATACCCTGTGTATGACGATGAGCGTGATGACGCCGAGGGGGATGTTGATGTAGAACACCCAGCGCCAGGACGCCTGGTCGACCAGGAAGCCTCCGATCAGCGGGCCGAGGATGCTGGCGGCACCGAACACCGCGCCGAAGTAGCCCTGGTACCTGCCTCGTTCGCGGGGTGAGATGACATCGCCGATGATCGCGAGCGCCAGCGAGATCAGGCCGCCGGCACCTACGCCCTGCACACCTCTGAATATGATCAGCTGGAGCATGCTCTGGCTGAGGCCGGCCAGTGCCGATCCCAGCAGGAAGATTGCAATGGCGATCTGAAAGATCGTCTTTCTACCGTAGAGATCACCCAGTTTGCCGTAGAGCGGAGTGCTCGCCGTTGAGGTCAGCAGGTAGGAGGTCACGACCCAGCTGTAGAGGTCGGGCCGGTGGAAGTCCTGGCTGATCCGGGTCAGCGCAGTCGAGATGATCGTCTGGTCGAGGACCGCGAGTAGTACGCCGAGCATCAGCCCGGACATGATGGTCGTGATCTGCCGCTGTGAGTACGGGGTGGTGTCTGCACCCGGTGCCGACGCCGATCCCGGAGGTGGCGCCTCGATGGTGGCAGTCATGAAGCGCTGACCTTTCCGGCTGCGAGTAGCCCATATTTGTTGCCGCATACAAGTTTACCATGGCGATCCGTTCCGGAGCCGTCGCTGATCTGAACCGGGCGCCCTATTGCCGGGCGCTCTGAGGATCACACTCGGCGGTACGGGCGACGCTGCTATGATCATTGCGGGAAGAGTGATGGCTGCGCCGCACGCGCCTGATCGTCGGCCCGCCCATCATCACCGATCCGGCCTGACCCCACCTGTCGGTGCACAAGGGATGCTGCCCATGGCTACGACCAGCCACCACACCACGCTCATCATCGGCGGGGGAAGTGCCGGAATTTCCGTCGCGGCCCGCCTGCGCCGCGCCGGTAGCGTCGACGTCGGCCTCATCGACCCGGCCGAAACCCACTACTACCAGCCGCTGTGGACCCTCGTCGGGGGCGGGTGCGCACCTCTTGCGAGCAGCGCCCGCCCGCAGGCCGGGGTCATGCCCGCTGGCGTCGCCTGGATCCGCGACCGCGCCGAGACGATCGACACCGACAATCAGATCGTCACCACCGGTGGCGGTGCGCGGATCGGCTATGACCATCTCGTCGTCTGTCCGGGAATCCAACTCGACTGGACGACGATTCCCGGGATGGGGGAGGCCGTCACCACACCGTGGGTGTCGAGTAACTACACCTACGACCTTGCACCCAAGACCTGGGAGATGATCCGCTCGCTGCGGTCGGGCACCGCGGTGTTCACGATGCCCGCAGGGCCGATCAAGTGCGGCGGCGCTCCCCAGAAGATCGCGTACCTGGCGTGCGACTTCTGGCGCCGGCACGGTGTCCTCGACGACATCCGGGTTGTACTCGTGCTGCCCACCCCCGCCCTGTTCGGCGTGCCGGAGTTCGCCGACGTGCTGGCGACGGTCGTGGCCCGCTATGGCATCGAGGTCCGCCTCAACAGCGAACTCACCGAGGTCGACCCCGAATCGCGCCGTGCGGTCGTCATCGACCATGCCACCGGCGTCACCGATGACATCGGCTATGACCTGATGCATCTCGTCCCCCCGCAGAGCGCACCAGACTGGATCAAGAAAAGTCCGTTGGCGGACCCGACCAGCCCGGCCGGGTATGTCAGTGTCGATAAGCACACGATGCAACACACTCGCTACCCCAACGTGTTCTCCCTCGGGGATGCCAGCAGCTCGCCCAATGCCAAGACCGGCGCGGCCATCCGCAAGCAGGCGCCCGTCGTCGTCGCGAACCTACTGTCGGTCATGAACGGCCAACCCGCCGCGCGACAGTACGACGGGTACGCCTCGTGTCCGCTGACCACTGCACGGAACAAGATGCTGCTGGCCGAGTTCGACTACACCATGCGTCCCCATCCGACGTTTCCTCCATGGTTGGTCAACGCCCAGCGGGAACGTCGCGACATGTGGTATCTCAAGCGCTACGGCCTGCCGCTGATGTACTGGAATCTGCTGCTCAAAGGCCGGGCCTGAAAAGGTCACACCGGCCAAAGGCCGCGCGAGGATGGCTTGTTCGCGCGGCCTTCGGCCTGAAAGGTCACACCGGCCAAAGGCCGCGCGAGGATGGTTTGTTCGCGCGGCCTTCGGCCTGACGGCTTCTAGCCCAGGGCGTCTCCGGGCTGGATGCCCGCGAGGAGTGCCCGGACCTCGGCTTCCTGGTAGCGGCGGTGCCCGCCGAGGGTACGGATCGAGGTCAGTTTCCCGGCCTTGGCCCAGCGGGTCACCGTCTTGGGGTCCACCCGGAACATGGTTGCCACCTCAGCAGGTGTCAGCAGAGGAGCGGATTGCGGTGTTCGTGTCGTTGCCACGCAGCCTCCCATCACAGAACGTCGATGTGTAATATACACACGGTTCTTCCTTCGAGGGCAATTCGGGCATGGCACGTCGGGGTCATGTGGTGACTAGTCCGGTCGCGTCGGCGGGGCGTGAGTTACTCTCAGTAATGATGCCTATTTTATAATCAACAGTGTTGACGACCTTTCGCTCGACATTTGATCTTCGATGGCAGCTGTCCCACAGGCGATCGGCGGTAATTGGTCGTTCGCCTTCGCCACCTCGACCCGTTGCTCATCGGCGTACGGATCGTCAGCGGGCGAGGTGCAGCGGTCCCCTGCCGTTTCGCCCCGTTCGGGTGGCGGCAACGGCAGAACTGGCCGGTGCCGTCGGGTCGTCGACCCGTCTTCGGGGGTGTTCTGCCGGGGGTGTTCTGCCGAGGGTGTCCAGTCGCCGGGCGGTCAGGTCGTCGGCGGCGTGGAAGGTGACGAGCTGCTGATCCGCCGGCGGAATGTTCATCGTCTCGCAGACCACGTTCAGCGCGCCGACGTCTGGATGGTGGAGGCGCCGGCTCGCTCCACATCGCTGGACGACGTCATGCCGGTTCCACCAGCCGTCGAATTCCGGACTCGCCGCGGACAGCTCGGCGACGAGGTAGCTGATGCGCGGTTCGCCTGGGCGACGTCCGAGTTGGGCTCGCAGGTTGGCCACCAGGTCGGTGGCGGTGTCCTCCCAGTCTGACCACCGTCGGCGCAGCGGCGGGTGCAGGAAGCTGAGCCAGACGATGTTGCGGATGTGTTCCGGCACCGTGGCGAAGTCGGTGAGGGTCGCCGCGGCTGCCGGATTCCAGGCGACGACGTCCATCGCCACCGTCAGGACGTAGGCGGGCATCGGATGCAGGACGTCGATGATCTCCCAGGTCCTGGCCCGCACCGTGCGAGTGTCCTGCGGGGTGACCGGAACCGCCAGTCCGGCCAGATAACACAGATGGCGATACTCGTCGGCGGTCAGCCGCAGACCCCGGCTGATCGCCGTCAGCACCTCGTACGAGGGGCGGCGGTCGCGGCCCTGCTCCAGACGCGTGTAGTAGTCGATGCTCACCCCGGACAGCGCGGCGACCTCCTCGCGGCGCAGACCGCTGGTCCGCCGAGCGCCGTGCGAGGGCAGGCCCACCTGGGCGGGCAGCAGACGGCCTCGACGTGAACGTAGGAAGGCACCCAGATCATGCACCCCATCCATGTCAGCAGTCTGCGCCGCGGGGTTCGCCGCAGCCAGGCCCCGCCGGGGCCAGGCTGTCGACCTGGTCCTGGCGGGGCCTTCACCACCTTCACCGCGGACGCAAGCGTCTGCGGCGAAGGCGCGTCCGTCCTGCGACGCGGCCAACGGATTTCGACAGCAGTACCCGGGAGGACCACCGTGACCACCACCGCATCCCCGACGGCAGAGCCGAACAGCGCCCGACTTCCGGCGCCGACCAGAGCGCTGCCCCTGCCACATGCGCTCGCCGACGCCCGGGTGCTCGTTATCGGCGGCAGCGTCGGCATCGGGCTCGCCGCCGCCGACCTGCTCGCCGGTATCGGCGCCGATGTCATCCTCGCGGCGCGGGACTCCGGCCGGCTCGCCACGGTCGCAGGCCAGCTCGCCGAACGGCATGACAGGAAGATCGATACCGGCGGCGTCGATGTCACCGACCCCGCCACGGTCGAAGCACTGTTTGCCTCCATCGGCACGGTCGATCACGTCTTCGTCTCCGCCGCCATGATGGCGACCGGTGTGATCGCCGAGGTCCCGGACCCCACCCGCGACGTCAACATCACGAGCAGGTTGTTCGGCGCACACCATGTCGCGCGCGCGGCCGCGCCCAGGATGCCCCCGGGCGGCTCGCTCACGTTCACCTCCGGAGTCTTCATCGACCGCCCGGCGCCGGGCGTCGCGCTGGGTGCGGCGTCGCTGGGAGCCATCGAGGCCTACACTCGCGCGCTCGCCGTGGAACTTCGTCCGTTGCGCGTCAACGCCGTGCGTCCGGGAAGCACCGACACGCCCTTGTTCCGCACCATGATCGGCGCGGCCGAAGGGCCGGCCGGACAGGCGGCTGTCGCTGCCGCCGGCGCGACGCTCCCCCTGGGCCGGGTGGCGACTGCGGCGGAGGTCGCCGCCGCCGCGCTGTTCTTCATGGCCAACAGCTACGTCACGGGCACGATCGTGACCGTGGACGGGGGCAGCACCATCGCCTGAACGGCTCGGCGGGCGCCGCTGGTGGCGCCCGTGCCCTGGCCCGACGACGTAGCCACCGGACACGGCCCGCTCCCCGCGGGCGGCAAAGAAGGCAGCCGGTGCTTTAGTGGTGCCGGCTGTCTGAGGTGGCCTGTCGGGATCATGCCGATTTCGACCGGCCACCGCATGTTCAGGTCAACGTATGTACCGGGGTCAACGCACTGGATGGGAGACGTGTGAGCAGCGCGGCCATGACGGGCACGTCGATGGGTCGGGTCAGCAGGAAACAGGTGCGGACGGTGACGGTTGGTGCCACGCTGGGTCTGGGGCTCCTGCTCGGTGGGTGCGGCGGCGAGTCAACGTCCGCCAGCGCGCCCGCGGCGTCGGCGTCGGTGGCCGGCGCGTCCGCAGCCGCCATACCCACCAACCTGCCGACCGACCTCGACCTGGCGCCGACGGCGTCCCCGGCGGCGACAGCGACCGCAGCTGCCACCGCGACCTCGGGAATCGCCGCTCTGCGGGGAACGGTTGTTCCCAAGCACTTCCCGTTCCCCAAGGGGTCGACGCCGACGGTCGTAGCGTCCGAGGGCCTCGGGGCGACCCTTGCGTTGAGCGGTGTGACCGGGGATGAGGCGATCCGCTACTACCGCCAGGCGATGCCCGCTGCCGGCTATACGTTCGAACACCAGGTCAAGTCCGACAGCACGACAGAGCTGACCTTCGTGGGATACAACCAGCGCGTCGAAGTCGCATCGAACGGTACCGGCGCCGCCCAGACCGTGACTGTGGTCTTCGGTCCCCAGTGATCGGGTGACGTGACCGATCGCCGCGATGCCCGCGGCCGTCGCGGTCAGCCGAGCCGTCAGCGGTCAGCCGAGCCGTGAGCCGCACAGTGGCGTGGGCGGGACGAGCTGGAAGCGTTTCCCGTCCGAACTGACCTGAAGGAAGGTGTAGCAACGGTTGAGTTGACCGAAACCGGCGGTGAAGTCCACGGGAGCGGGCAGCAGTCCGTGCGCGTCATAGTCGTGCACCGCACGCAGGCCGGTGATGAACCGCTGGCGGGTGGGGCAGGGCCCGGCGTCGGCAAGTCCTCGAAGGAACATGTCCGCTGAGATCCAGCCGGAGAGCGCGGCCTGCTGGTTCGGTGGCTGAAGTTGTGGTGCGTAGTAGGGCACGGCCTGGAGAAATTCCCGATGTGCGGGTGTGTCGGATTCAAAGGGGGCGTAGTCGACGAAGAGGTAGACGCCGGCAAGGGTAGTTCCGAAGAGGCGCAGAACGTTCTGATCATAGCCGGTCGGGGAGAGGATGACCCGTAGGCCGGCCCGGGCGGCCCGGGCCGCCGCGACGACCTGGCCGAAGGACGCGGCGGTCACGGCACCGACGAGGACGTCCGCCCCGCTGTCCCTGATTCGTCCCCCGATGTCGGCGGCGTCGATGGGGCCGGTCACGTCGAGGGTCGCCACGACACGGATACCCGCTGACCGCAGGCTTGCGGTCAGTTCGGCGGCGACGCTCAGCGATGTAGCGGAGAAGGTCGCCTGGGCCACGACCGCGGTGTGACCGCCGTGAGCGGCGACGAAGTCCCCCCAGGTACTGATGGACGTGCCGTTGGCAATCAGGTTGGAGTAGCTGAACATGTTGTCATAGATCGTCCAGGGTGTTTCCAGGGACGTGCCGGTGACCGGTATCCCGCGGTCGTGCAGGAATGCAGCCGACCCGCTGGCCACCGAGGTGGACTCGATGATGCCGAAGACATCGTCGGTGTCGACCAGGCTGTGTGCCGCGGCGAGATTGGCAGTCGCTCGGGACTCGTCGTCGCGCCAGGTGTACACCACCTCGCGGCCGTTTATTCCACCCGCGTTGTTCGCGACGCCCAGCCGGGCGTCTACACCCGCGCGGAAGGGCAGGAACAGCGAGGCCGCGTTTCCGGTGTCGGGATACAGCATCCCCAACGTGATCTGGTCCTTGGTTACTCCAGGTTCTCGACAATCGGCGGCCGTGGATGATCTGATCGGTGTATTTTGGGCGTCGCAGGCGGGGATCACGAGTCCGCATGCGAGGTAAAGTCCGGCCACGGCTGTGGCCAGCCGCCTGTACCCGTACCGGTGGCGTGCGGCCAGCTTCGCAGCACGCGGTCCCGCGGCAATTCGCCTCACGCCACCACGCTAAGCGCTTACCGGCGTCAGCCGTGGTGATTAACACGAATGGCACCCCAGCGCTACACCATCCCTTGATCCATGCCCCTGTGGCCGGGCGCTCTCACGCGAAGTTGCACCGTCCACCGCTGCGGCCGAAGCCGGGACGGGCGACGTCGAAATCCAGGTGGTTGTCCGAACCGGTGATTTTACGAAGATCGTATATGCACTGGTGTCCGGTGGCGGTGTCGTCGACGGTGACCCGCTGTGACCCGGCGTACATTGCGCCGCTGGTCCAGTCGGCGCCGCCGCTGCTGTAAGTGACCGCAAAGGAGGAGATCGGGTATCCCGCGGACGAGCGCGCGTCGCCACCGAAGATCATGAACCTGATCTCGTTCTTGGCTGGCAGAGCCCCACCTCTGGTCACGTTACCGGTGATCTGGGCGGTACCCGGGTCCGCGAGGGTGGCGAGGGCGATGGTTCCCACATAGGCGGCGTAGGTCCAGCCGTTCGCCCGGTGGTTGAAGCTGTCGACGTAGAAACGGGAGTGCACGTACTCCTGGTCACGGGTGACGTCGGGGTAGAACTCCAGCGAGAGCCCGGCTGTGCGCGCGCCCCAGTCCGTCCGCAGCGAGCCGCCCCCGACCAGGTCCGGCTGCGTGTCGGGCATGAAGTAGCCGTGTGGGAAAAGAATGCCGTTGCCAGCGGCGAACCGCGTGTAGGTGGCGTAGCTTCCGCGGACCTCGCAGGCATTCACGAAGGTGTCACCGGTGCCCGTCCGCGGATCGAAGTGCTGGCACGGCAGATACGGCTGGGCGGTCGAGCCGAGAACGAGGTCCGCGCCCACCGCGCCCGAGATCGCGACCGGTTGCCCATTGCGGTCGGTGAAACCGCTGAACGGGATGGCGACCCCGAGGCCGCGGGAGGTGTCGCCGCCGTACTGGGTGGAGTCGGCAGCCTGTGCCGGCGTCGGCTGGGCGAGCACGAGCACGGTGATCGTGCTCAGCGTGAGCGCGGCACTGCGGACTCGGCCCCTGGTAGCGGTGGTGCCCCTGGTAGCGGTGGTCGCACCGCCGGCCGCTCGACCGGACGCTGGAAAGTATGCCCGCCGGCTGAACGGCTGGCGCAAGCGTGTCATCCTCCACCTTGTCCCTCGGTCGCAATACCGGGTTCGCCAGTGACGAACCGGCGAGTCTGTCGGCGAGATTAGGGCGGAGTTGCAAAATCTGTATTCCGCGATGATGAACAACAGGTGCGCGTCGCCCGCTGTGGCGGGAAAAACAGGCAGCTTCGCGTGCTGATGGTAATTGCCGATTCCTGACGCCATGCTGGCGTGTTGTTTCGATAATCTGAATGAGCTGTCCACGTCTGACCATACATGATCAGGTCGTTGTAGGTGTTAACCGTGCATACCGGACAGTGGACTATGAGGTCGGTAACAACCGGGGCCACATGCCGACACAACTGTTTGCGTGGTCGTCACGTTCGGTCTGCTGACGGGATGGCAACCGCGCGCTTAGTCTGACGCCCGCCCAGTTGACGCCCCTGTGTTGTTCCCCGAGGCATTTTCCGGAGGTCTGCTGTGTCCGTTCCCGCCCGCCTGCGACGCCCGCGCTGGGCGCTGGCAGCGCTCGGTGCCACCGCCGGTCTGACAGCCGCGGCCGTCGGTCTCCTGCCAGCCAGCGCGCAGGCCGCCGCGCTGCCCACACCCGACCATGTGGTCGTGGTGGTGCTGGAGAACCATTCCTACTCGCAGATCATCGGTAGCTCGAGCGCACCGTACATCAACAACACGCTGAAGGCCGGCGGCGCCAACCTCTCGTCCTCGTATGGCATCACCCACCCCAGCCAGCCCAACTACCTTGCGCTCTTCTCCGGCAGCACCCAGGGCATCACCGACGACAGCTGCTACACCCCGCAGTTCAGCAGTGCGGCCAACCTCGGCTCCGAACTCATCGGAGCGGGTCTGACCTGGGGCAGTTACAACGAGGGCCTGCCCTCGCAGGGTTCGACGGTGTGCACCAAGAGCAGCACGAAGTACGCCCGCAAGCACAACCCGTGGTTCGCCTTCAGCAATGTGCCGCTGAACACCGCCTACACGTTCACGCAGTTCCCGACCGACTACACCACATTGCCCAAGGTTTCGTTCGTCGTTCCGAACCTGTGCAACGACATGCACGACTGCTCGGTCTCCACCGGTGACACGTGGGTGCAGAACAACCTCGGCGCCTACGCCACCTGGGCCAAGACCCACAACAGCCTGCTCGTCCTGACCTTCGACGAGGACAACGGTTCCAGCAGCAACCACATCGCCACCGTGGTCTACGGGCAGCACGTCATCGTGGGCGGCAGCTCGTCGACGACCTACAACCACTACAACGTGCTACGCACGCTGGAGGACCTCAGCGGCCTCACCACCCATGCGGGTAACGCCGCGACCGCAGCGGACATCACCGGTATCTGGAACTAGCAGACCGTGTACGTAGCGGACGCCCGCACCGCGTCCGAGTCGTCCGGCCCGGGTCCACACCCGGGTCGGACCCTCGGCCCGCTGCCCGCCGCCGACACCCGCGCCGTGGCCCGGCCGGCCGCTCGCACCGTGCTGCGGGCGGTGCCGCACACGGTGCTCGTGCTGGGCACGGTCAGTCTCATCACCGATGTCTCCTCGGAGATGGTCACCGCCGTTCTGCCGCTGTACCTGGTGGCCGAGCTGGGTCTGTCCCCGCTGGGCTTCGGTCTGCTCGACGGCGTCTACAACGGGGTCAGCGCGCTGGTCCGCCTCGTCGGCGGCCACCTCGCCGACCGTGGCCGGCGGCACAAGACCACCGCGGCGCTCGGGTACGGCCTGTCCGCCCTGTGCAAGCCGGCCCTGCTCGCCGTCCACAGCGTGCCGTTGATCGGTGCTGTACTCGCCGTCGACCGCACGGGCAAGGGCCTGCGCACGGCTCCTCGCGACGCGATGATCTCACTTGCCGCGCCGCCCGAGGCCCAGGGCCGTTCCTTCGGCGTGCACCGGGCCATGGACACCACCGGAGCGCTGCTGGGTCCACTCACGGCTTTTTTCGTTCTGCGGACGGCTGCCGGGGGCTTCGACGCCGTTTTCGTGGTGAGCTTCTGCATCGCCACCATGGGTGTGCTGGTCCTCCTGCTCTTCGCTCCCGGACGCGTCCCGGCGCCGGCCCCGCCCAGCGGTGCCGCGGTCACCCCGGCGCCGGCCACAGGCCGGCCGGCCGCGGCGGCAGCCACGGTGTCTGTGCGCGCGGCGCTCGCTCTGTTGGGCCGACCGCACCTGCGGCGGCTCACCGGCTGCGCGTTTGTACTGGGCCTGGCAACGGTCAGCGACTCCTTTGTCTACCTGCTGCTACAGCGACGTCTGGATCTGTCCGAGCGCTGGTTCCCGCTCCTGCCGCTCGGTACGGCGGGCGCGTTCCTGCTGCTGGCCGTGCCGCTCGGCCACGCCGCCGACCGGTTCGGCCGTTGGCGGGTCTTCCTCGCCGGGCATCTGGGCCTGCTCGTGGCCTACGGGCTGCTGCTCGCGCCGACGCACGCAACGGGAGAGCCGGTCGGGCCGGTGACGGTAGCCGGCCTGGTTGTAGCCGGCCTGCCGGTCGCGGTGCTCGTGCTGCACGGCGCCTTCTACGCCGCGACCGACGGGGTGCTCATGGCGGCCGCGGCCGGCTCGGTGCCGGCCGAGCTGCGCGCCAGCGGCCTGGCGCTGGTACAGACCGGACAGGCCGGCGCCCGCTTCGGGTGTTCGTTGTCGTTCGGCGCGGTCTGGACGGCGTGGGGGAGTCACACCGCACTGATCGTCGCCACGGTGACGCTGGCGACCTGCGTCGCGGCGAGCGCGTTCATCCGGCCCATCGCAGCACCCAATGCGCCACGGGAGACGACCTAGTGACCGTACGTACCCGACTGCTCGTCCTGCTCGCCGCCGTAGGGCTGCTCACCGCGGTCGCCGTGGGCGCGGTGCGCCATGCCGCCGACCGCGGCGACCGCAGGGATCGCACGGCGTCCGGCCCACCGGTGACCGCAGGGCAGGTCACGCTCACCGCAGCGGGTTCGACCCGGGCGCCGATGCTGGTCTTCCGCAACATGGTCTGGGGTCCGCACCGTGACGAGCTGGCATCGGTGCCGTCAGCGGACCCGGACGGTCCGCGTACCGCATCCACGGTTCACTGCCTGCGCTTCTACGCCGCGGTCGGGACCGGTATCTGCCTGCAGGCGGTGCACGCCGCGGTGTCGGACACCTTCGCGGCGGTGATACTCGACGCGGGCCTGCGCGAACAGCGGCGTTACTTCCTCGACGGCATCCCCACCCGGGCGCGGGTCTCGCCGAGCGGCCATCTGGTCGCATGGACGGTTTTCGTCAGCGGCGACTCCTACGGGGTCGGGCAGTTCTCCACCCGTACCTCGATCCTGGACACCCGCACCTGGACCCTTCAGCGCACACTGGAGGACTACCAGGTCGTGAAGGACGGGCATGCCTACCGCAACGCCGACGTCAACTTCTGGGGCGTGACCTTCGCCGACGACGATCACTTCTACGCGACGCTCGCCACCGGCGGGAGTACCTACCTGGTCCGGGGTGACGTCGCGGCCCGCACGCTCACCACTGTGCGTGAGAACGTCGAATGTCCCTCCCTGGCACCGGACGGGACCCGGCTGGCATTCAAGAAACGGGTGCCGGGCCTTCCCGCCGATGCGCCCTGGCGGCTCTACGTCCTCGATCTTTCAACCATGGGCGAGACGCCGCTGGCCGAGAACCGGAGTGTCGACGATCAGGCGGTCTGGCTCGACGACGAGACACTCACCTACGCGCTGCCCGGGGACTTCGGCAGCGATATGTGGACGGTTGCGGCCAACGGTGGCGGCAACCCACGGCGGTTGCTGACGGCGGCGATGGCGCCGTCAGTAGTCAACGGTGTTGACGGCAGCTCTCGTCATAATTGATCTTCAATCACACTGGCAGACTGGTCTGATGGCAAGCAATCACCCAGTCTCCAATGACACGACAACCTCCCCGACGTCCCTGTCGACCACATCTGACCTGGTTTCGATACGCAGCGCAATCGCACAGGATGAGGCTGTCGAGATCTGTCGGGACCTGGTGCGGATCGACTCGGTGAACCGGGGCAGTGGTGACGGGAACGAACGGGCCATCGCCGAGTACGTTGCCGCCACACTCGCCGAGGTCGGTCTGCAGACGACCCTGCTGGAATCCGAACCGGGCCGTACCAGCGTCATCGCCAGAGTCGAAGGCCGCGACCCGAGTCGGGCGCCGCTTCTCATCCACGGTCATCTCGACGTGGTGCCGGCGGATCCGGCTGACTGGCGGGTGCACCCCTTCAGCGGCGACATCGTCGACGGGTGCCTGTGGGGGCGGGGCGCTGTCGACATGAAGGACATGGTCGCGATGACGCTCGCGGTCATCCGTGATCTTGTCCGGTCCGGTCGCCGTCCACCGCGTGATCTGGTCCTCGCCTTCGTGGCTGACGAGGAGGCTGGCGGAACCCTGGGCGCCCGCTGGCTGGTCGACAATCACCCGCAGCTGTTCGCCGACTGCACCGAGGCGATCAGCGAGGTCGGCGGCTTCTCCTACACGGTCTCCGACGACCTGCGGCTGTACCTCATCGAGACGGCCCAGAAGGGCATCGCCTGGATGAAGCTCACCGTTGCCGGCCGGGTGGGACACGGATCGATGATCAACGATGACAATGCGGTCACGGCGCTGTGCGAGGCGGTCGTGCGCCTGGGCCGCCATCGTTTCCCCGTGGTCCTGACCCCGACCGTGCGCATGTTCCTCGACTCCGTCGGCGACGCGCTCGGCATCGACGTGCACGCCGAGGACCTGGAGACCACGATCGCCAAGTTGGGGCCGATATCGCGCATGATCGGCGCCACCATCCGCAACACGGCGAACCCCACCCAGCTCAACGCCGGTGCGAAGGTCAACGTCATCCCGGGCGAGGCCACCGCCTACGTCGACGGCCGCTTCCTGCCCGGCCAGGAGGAGGAGTTCCTTCGCCAGATCGACGAACTGATCGGCCCGGCGGTCCGCCGTGACTGGGTCGTCTACGACCAGGCACTGGAAACCGGGTTCGACGGGCCGCTGGTGGACGCCATGGCCGGCGCGTTGCGGGCCGAGGACCCGGCCGCCCGGGTCGTCCCCTACATGCTCTCGGGAGGCACGGACGCCAAGTCCTTCGCCCGGCTCGGGATCCGATGCTTCGGCTTCTCCCCGCTGCTGCTACCCGCGGACCTCGACTTCGCCGGGATGTTCCACGGTGTGGACGAACGGGTGCCGGTCGAGTCGCTGCGTTTCGGTGTCCGCGTCCTGGACCGCTTCCTCGCAGCCGCATAGGGCAGCCGCATAGGGGCAGAGCCATGGGCCCGCCCGCGCGATCCCGGGCCCGAGCGGTCGATCTCGGGTCCGGGATCGGCGTCCTGCGTCAGCTGCCGGTCGGGTCAGCTGCCGGTCGGGTCAGCTGCCGGTCGGGTCCGGGGTGACGACGAGCAGCAGGTCGCCGACCTCGACCGAGACACCGGACGAGCGGAGCAGCTCGGTGACGGTTCCCGCGTGTGGGCTGGTGACGGCCGCCTCCATCTTCATGGCCTCGATGGTCGCGAGTCGGTCACCCTGGCTGACCCGGTCGCCGACGGCGACTGCGTAGGTGACCAGGCCGGGTAGCCCTGCGGGGATCTGGGCCGGATCGCCCGGATCGGCACGCCGGGCGGCATTGGACGCCGGCGCGATGGAGTTGTCCCGTACCGACACCGGCCGTGGCGCTCCGTTGACCCGCAGGTAGAGGGTGCGCATACCCGCGTCGTCCGGTCCACCGATGTCGTGTAGCTCGACGATGGTCTCGACACCCGGTTCGACCGTGATGACCACCGGCTTACCCGGGGTGAGGCCGTAGAAGAACTCCTCGGTGGGGATCGCCGAGCTGTTGCCGTACGCGGCCAGGGCCGCGGTGTAGTCCTTCCACGGACCCGGGAACAGCAGCCGGGACAGGGTCTCCCGCCGGCCGGCGCCGGCCAGCGCCGCGGAGTCCGCCGCACTGAGCTCGGCCGCGGGTGCGGCCGGGTGCCGGCCGGCGAGTGCGCGTTCGCGGAACGGCTCGGCGAAACCTGCCGGCGGGGTACCGAGTTCGCCCGCCAGGTAGCCCAGGACGCTCGCCGGCAGGTCGTAGCGTTGGGGATTGTCCCGCAGCGTGGCGACGTCGATGTCGCCGCTTGCGATGAACAAGGCCAGGTCCCCGACGACCTTGCTGGTCGGAGTGACCTTGATGGGTTTGCCGAGCAGGTCGTTGGCCAGGGCGTAACACTCCTGCACCTGTGACCACTTCGCGCCCAGTCCGAGTGCGATCGCCTGCTGGCGCAGGTTCGTCAGCTGCCCGCCGGGGATCTCATGGCGGTACACCGCGCCGGTCGGCGCCCGCAGGCCCGCCTCGAAGGGCGCGTAGAGATCACGCGCAGCCTCCCAGTACGGCTCCATGGCGGACAGTGCGGCCAGGTCGATCCCGGTCGCGCGCCGGGTGTGGTCGGTGGCGGCGACCAACGCGGACATGTTCGGCTGGCTGGTCCCACCCGACAGCGGCGCGGCCGCAGCGTCGACGGCGTCCGCGCCGGCGTCGGCCGCCGCGAGCAGGGTGGCGAGCTGACCGCCGGCGGTGTCGTGGGTGTGTACCTGGACGGGCAGGTCGAAGTTCGCCCGCAGCGCCGTCACCAGGATGCGCGCCGCGGCCGGTCGCAGGAGCCCCGCCATGTCCTTGACCGCGAGTACGTGGGTGCCGGCGGCGACGAGTCGTTCGGCCAGGCGGAGATAGTAGTCGAGGGTATAGATCGATTCTGCCGGATCCGCCAGGTCACCGGTGTAACACAGCGTGCCCTGGGCGACCGCGCCAGCCTCGATGACCGCGTCGATCGCCGGCCGCATCTGCTCGATGTCGTTCAGCGCGTCGAACACGCGGAAGATGTCGATACCGGTTGCGGCCGCCTCGGCGACGAACGCCCGGACCACGTCATCGGGGTACGGGGTGTAACCGACCGCGTTGCGTCCGCGCAACAGCATCTGCAGGCAGATGTTCGGTACCCGCTCGCGGATGGCGGCGAGACGTTCCCACGGGTCCTCCGCCAGGAACCGCAGCGCCACATCGTAGGTCGCCCCGCCCCAGCACTCCAGACTCAGCAGCTCGGGGGTGAGCCTGGAGTACGCGGGCGCCGCCGCGAGAATCTCAGTGGTCCGCAGGCGGGTGGCCAGCAGCGACTGATGGGCGTCACGCAAGGTGGTGTCGGTGACCGCGAGCTGCTCGGACGCCCGCAGCCGCGCCGCCCATTCCCGTGGTCCGAGCTCGGCGAGAAGCTGACGGGACCCGGCCGGCGCCATGGCGGGGGGCAACGACGGCAGTACGGTCACCGGGTCGACCAACGCGCCGGCCGGTCGCTTGTGGCCGTTGACGGTGCTGTGCGCGAGCCGGTCCAGCAGGCGGCTGGTCCGGTCGGTTCCGCCGTCACCGACCGACAGAGCGGGCCGGTCGTCCAGGAAGGACGTGGTCACCCGTCCGGCCAGGAAGTCCGGCTCTGCCAGCAACCGGCGCAGGAACGTCAGGTTCGTGCGCACACCGCGGACCCGGAACTCCGCCAGCGCCCGGCGGGCCCGCCCGGTGGCCTGCTCGAAGGTGGCGCCCCGGGTCGTCACCTTGACCAGCAGCGAGTCGAAGTACGGGGTGACCTGCGCACCCTCGTAGGTCGCCCCGTCCAGCCGGACTCCCGGGCCGCCCGGGGACTGGTATCGGGTGATCTTCCCGATGTCCGGGCGGAAGCCGTCCGCCGGGTCCTCGGTGGTCACCCGGCACTGCACCGCGGCCCCGCGGATCGTGATCGATTCCTGGGTGAGGCCCAGGTCGGCCAGAGTCGCACCGGCGGCGATCCGCAACTGGGCCGCGACCAGATCGACACCGGTGATCTCCTCGGTCACGGTGTGCTCGACCTGGATGCGCGGGTTCATCTCCATGAAGGTGTGTGAGCCGTCGGCCGCGACCAGGAACTCGACCGTGCCCGCATTGACATATCCGACATGCCGGGCGAACGCGAGCGCATCCACGCACAGCTGGTCACGTACGGCCGGATCGAGCAGCGGCGCGGGCGCCACCTCGACGACCTTCTGATGGCGGCGCTGTACCGAACAGTCCCGCTCATAGAGGTGGACGACTTTTCCGGTCGTGTCGCCGAGAACCTGCACCTCGACGTGGCGGGGCCGGTTCACCGCCTGCTCAAGGAAGATCGTTCCATCGCCGAACGCCGCCGCCGCCTCTCTGATCGCGCTTGCCGCCGCATCGGAGAGATCATCGGCCCGGTGCACCCGGCGTAGCCCACGACCGCCACCACCGGCCGAGGCCTTCACGAACAGTGGGAAGCCCACCGACGCCGCGGCGTCGGCGGCCGCGGCCGGGTCTGTCAGTGGCGCCGAGGCCCGCAGCACCGGCAGGCCCGCGGCTACCGCAGCCTCGCGGGCGGCCACCTTGTCGCCGGTCAGGCGCAGCACGTCCGGCGGGGGACCGACAAAGGTGATGCCGGCCAGCACGCACGCTTCGGCCAGCGCCTCGCTCTCCGACAGGAAGCCGTAGCCCGGGTGCAGCGCGTCCGCGCCGACCCGTTTCGCCACGGCCAGCAGGGCGTCGACATCCAGATATCCCCGGACGGGATGCCCCGGTTCGCCGAGTTCATATGCTTCATCGGCTTTTATCCGGTGTAGCGAACCCACGTCTTCGGGCGTGTAGACGGCGACAGTACGTAGGCCCAGTTCGTTCGCGGCTCGGAAGACACGGACAGCGATCTCACTGCGGTTCGCGACCAGGACCTTGTTGATCAAAATGGCACCCCTCCACGACGCGGACTAGCGTCCCCTCACTGGGTCGACCCCGGACGGCTGTCAACCCGGATGAATTGTCGCAGTGTTTTCGGGCACGTGCCGTTGTTGTCTCCGGCGGGCAACCGTGGTCAAGGTGCCGTTCTAGCCGCCGAGCCTGGTGGCGAACACCGCCGCCTGGGTCCGACTCTCCAGCCCGAGCTTGGACAGCAGGCTGGACACGTAGTTCTTCACCGTCTTCTCCGCCAGGAACATGCGGGTGGCGATCTGCCGGTTGGTGAGCCCTTCGGCGATGAGCGCGAGAATGCGACGCTCCTGGTCGGTCAGGCCGGCAAGCCGCCCGCCCTGGTCGGACCCCTGCCGGAGCCGACAGAGTACACGTGGCGTCACCGTGCGGTCCAGCAGCGACTGGCCGGCCGCGACCCGCCGCACGGCGTCCACCAAGGCGGTGCCACGAATCTGTTTGAGCACGTATCCGGCGGCTCCGGCCATGATCGCGGTGAACAGCGCGTCCTCGTCGTCGAACGAAGTGAGGATCAGGCAGCCAATTGTCGGGTCCTGCGAGCGGACCTGCCGGCACACCTCGATCCCACTGCCGTCCGGTAGACGTGCGTCGAGGATCGCGACGTTGGGCCGCGTCGCGAGGATCGCCTGGTCCGCACCGTCAGCGCGATCGGCTTCGCCGATCACATCGATGTCGCGCTCACCGGCAAGAAGATCGCGTAGCCCGCGTCGGACCAACTCGTGATCATCCAAAAGGAACACCCGGATCGTAGTCGCGTCCGGTGTGATCCCAACCGGCCCGGCCACGTTCGCAGATTTCTCCGACACCGTATTCTCCGCCTGACCGGGGTTGTCTGTCACTACAAGTCACATTATGCAAACAGATTCTAACCGAGTCGGTGGAGCCCGACCCCCCGCTCCCGCCTAATCGGCGGCTGCCGGTTTCCGCGGCAGCGCGTCGTGTGCGGCAGATCTCAGTGCGGCAGCATCCGGTGGTGTCCCGGGTTGCCGGGTCGTCGCTTCGACGACCCGGCAAGACCGTCACCATAATGACCGTCACCAAAAAGACAACGTTAAGTTACATTGCGTCGCATCCAACTGACCTGCGAACTAGATGATCTCAGAACTGGACTGTAATGGTTCCGCCGAGTAGTGGGATGGGCCAGAGGATCACCGCCAGGATGAAGGTGACCACCTGGGAGCCGGTATGAACCTCGTAGGTCTTGCTGACTGCGATGACGATGCCTACGACGAGCCAGACCAGGGCGACGATGGGAACCTGTGCACGGGTACGCATAGTGGTCCTTTCTGGGTCAGGGTTCCGACGATGTCCGAGGTGGCGTGGGCGTCATCTCCGGCGCCCACGCCGCGCCGCGTCTCTGATCAGACCGATTAGCGGATCTTTACCCTGGTCGCGGCGTTGAAACGTCTCATGAACGGATGTGTCGCCAATGTCTCGTGAGCACCCCGGTGCGGGAAGCGACCAGGGCATCCGGGAAGATGCGCTACCGGATTCCCGCGAGGTTGCTCGCGGCCGCCACGGTCCGGAGATTGTTCACGTGTGAGGGAGGACGTCGCCATGCGGCTGGGTAAGAGCAGTGCGGATTCAAGGCAGGCATCTGTCGAACGGGTTGTCAAGATCCTGGAAGAGTATGTCGGCGGCCTCCCGGTGGCCGGCCCGGACGAGCCGTTCGTGTTTGTCCGGACCTGGACGCTCACGCGGACCGGTTCGGACGCGCCGCTGTCGCAGACAGCACCCGCGACAGTACCCGCGGATGTGTCGTTCCAGGTCCGCTGCGTGGTGTCGCAGCGGACCACCGAGGACGACAGCGCGGACGAAGTCGACGACCAGCGGACCTACGAACAGCTCATCGGCGCGGCCCGAGCGCTGGCCGCGAACGGGTTCGGGACCGAGGAGGTCTTCGAGGGCTGGCGGACGGTCGCCCTCGAGGTTGCGTTGCCATCGGCTGCGCGGGCCGCCGAGGCCATCGACAAGGCAAAGAAGGTCGAGAAAGCGGTGGAAGTGGAAGCTGAGAAGGCTGAGAAGGGCGAGAAGAAGCGGCGGCGTGGACTGCGCCGGCCGGAGCCCGTTTCGGTTTCCTAGCTTTCCCTGAGGCCGCCGGCCGCGCGAGGGGAACGATGATCGCGCGACCGGCGGCTGGCGGGGAACTCGTCAGGACCAGGGCGTCCGGCGGACCCAGCGGTGGTCGGGGGCGTGACGCCGAGGGGGCCCCGCGGCCCGCAGTTCGCGGACGAACGGGAGGACCGCCACGGCGCCGAAGACGAACCCGACCACATGGGCGCCATAGGCCACGCTGCCGCCGTCGGCAACGCCCATCCCGGTGAAGTACACGTACTGCAGCACGAACCAGAAGCCGAGCACGAGCCATGCCGGCAGCCAGAACGGCAGGAAGAACAGGAACGTGACGAGCCCGATGACCCGGGCCCGCGGGAATACCACGAGGTAGGCGCCGAGAACACCGGCGATCGCACCGGACGCGCCGATGAGTGTCGTGGTCGACTCCGGTTCGAACAGTGCGAACCCGTACGCGGCCGTGTAGCCGCACACCACGTAGAAGATCAGATATAGCAATCGTCCCATGCGGTCCTCGATGTTGTTGCCGAAGACGCCAAGGAACAGCATGTTACCGAGCAGGTGCAGCCAGCTTCCGTGTAGGAACATCGACGTCAGTACCGACAGCACCGGTGACTTGACGAACGACGGCGGGGACTCCAGCTCGCAGAGCACCTGACCCTGGGCGTTTCGACCGGGGGAGCGGCCGCTCGGTACCGTCTCAAGGCGCTGGTTCTCCAGCATCTCCACGGGAATCGCTCCCCACTGGTCGAAGAACCGCTGCTGTTCACATACCTTCTGCGCGGCTGACGTGCTGGAGCCGGCAACCGAGGACACGATCGGCTCGAAGAGCACGAAGACGGCGACGTTCACCGCGATCAACAGCCAGGTCATGATCGGCCGGCGGCGAAGTGGGTTGATGTCGTGAATCGGCAGGACCACACGCTCATCCTGCCCGTGGCGCCTGCCCGGCCCACCACCGCCTCCCGCCTGCGGGCGTGGCAGTGCGGGGAACTTGCGATCCCACCCAGGATCGTGGTGAGGGCCGCCCTTGCGGGCGACCCTCGTCTGGGCGCGGCCTCTATCATGACCAACGACAGTAAAACGACGGGGACGCTCCAGGCTTACGGTCTGATCAGGGTTGAAGT
>NZ_CAUVXI010000002.1:0-8207 GCF_963555845.1 Protofrankia sp. Cas8
TCGTGCCGGCTTCGAGGTCCGCGACGTCCACCCCAGCCACTATGGCCGGATGTGCCCGATCGAGACGCCGGAAGGCCCGAACATCGGTCTGATCGGTTCGCTGTCGACGTTCGCGCGGGTCAACCCGTTCGGCTTCGTCGAGACGCCCTATCGCAAGGTCGTGGCCGGTCGGGTTACAGACAAGATCGACTACCTCACTGCGGACGAGGAGGACAGGCACGTCATCGCGCAGGCGAACGCGCCGCTGACCGGCGACGGTTCGTTCGCCGAGCACCGCGTCCTGGTGCGCCGCAAGGGCGGCGAGGTCGAGTTCATCCCGCCGGACGAGGTCGACTACATGGACGTCTCGCCGCGCCAGATGGTGTCGGTGGCCACAGCCATGATCCCGTTCCTTGAACACGACGACGCCAACCGCGCCCTGATGGGCTCGAACATGCAGCGCCAGTCCGTCCCGCTGCTGCGCAGCGAGGCGCCGCTGGTCGGTACCGGCATGGAGGCCCGCGCGGCCAAGGATGCCGGCGACGTGGTCGTCTGCACACAGTCCGGCGTTGTGGAGGATCTGTCCGCCGACTACATCACCGTGATGCACGACGACGGTACCCGGCGTACCTATCGGATGGCGAAGTTCCGCCGGTCCAACCAGGGGACGTGCATCAACCAGAAGCCGATCGTCGACGAGGGCGACCGCGTCCTGGCCGGTCAGGTCATCGCGGACGGCCCGTGCACCGACAACGGCGAGATGGCGCTGGGCAAGAACCTCCTGGTGGCGTTCATGCCCTGGGAGGGGCACAACTACGAGGACGCGATCATCCTCTCCCAGCGGCTCGTGCAGGACGACGTGCTGTCCTCGATCCACATCGAGGAGCACGAGGTCGACGCCCGTGACACCAAGCTCGGCCCCGAGGAGATCACCCGGGACATCCCGAACGTCGCCGAGGAGGTCCTGGCCGACCTCGATGAGCGCGGGATCATCCGGATCGGCGCTGAGGTCTCGCCCGGTGACGTGCTGGTCGGGAAGGTCACGCCGAAGGGCGAGACCGAGCTGACCCCGGAGGAGCGGCTGCTACGCGCGATCTTCGGTGAGAAGGCCCGGGAGGTCCGCGACACCTCGCTGAAGGTGCCGCACGGCGAGTCCGGCAAGGTCATCGGGGTCCGAGTCTTCGCTCGCGAGGACGGCGACGAGTTGCCGCCCGGGGTGAACGAGCTCGTCCGGGTGTACGTCGCCCAGAAGCGCAAGATCACCGATGGTGACAAGCTGGCCGGCCGGCACGGAAACAAGGGCGTCATCGCGAAGATCCTTCCTGCCGAGGACATGCCGTTCCTCTCGGACGGCACTCCGGTGGACGTCGTGCTCAACCCGCACGGTGTGCCGCGCCGTATGAACATCGGCCAGATCCTGGAGACCCATCTCGGTTGGGTGGCCAAGACCGGCTGGCAGGTTGACGACGGCGTCGAGGACTGGAAAGAGCGCCTGCGTGGTATCGGCGCGCATCAGGCCCCGCCCGACACCAACGTGGCGACGCCGGTGTTCGACGGCGCTCGGGAAGAGGAGATCACCGGTCTGCTCGCCTCGACGCTGGCCAACCGTGACGGTGACCGGCTGATCGGCTCCAGCGGCAAGGCGCGGCTCTTCGACGGCCGGACGGGCGAGCCGTATCCGTACCCGGTGGCGGTCGGCTACATCTACATCCTCAAGTTGCTGCACCTGGTCGACGACAAGATCCACGCACGGTCGACCGGCCCGTACTCCATGATCACACAACAGCCGCTGGGTGGTAAGGCGCAGTTCGGTGGACAGCGCTTCGGTGAGATGGAGGTGTGGGCGCTGGAAGCGTACGGCGCCGCCTACGCCCTCCAGGAGCTGCTGACCATCAAGTCCGACGACGTCCTGGGCCGTGTCAAGGTCTACGAGGCCATCGTCAAGGGTGAGAACATTCCCGAACCCGGCATTCCGGAGTCCTTCAAGGTCCTCATCAAGGAAATGCAGTCACTGTGTCTGAACGTGGAGGTTCTCTCCAGTGACGGTCTCTCCATTGAAATGCGCGACACCGATGAGGATGTCTTCCGTGCCGCGGAAGAGCTCGGTATCGATCTGTCCCGGCGTGAGCCGAGCAGCGTTGAGGAGGTCTGACGACTAGTCGGCCGAGGGGCGCGCAAGCATGGCTCCACCTGCGCGCCCGCAGGCCCCCAAGGGAACCTGATGACCGCCGGCCGTGAGGATCGACGGTGCTACCAGTGGTCGTGACTCGCAGTTGGTGATCAGAAACCCGCCGGGTCACGGCGTCCGGTAGCCCGGATGCACTGATCGTTTCCCGGCGTCCCGCCGACCTTGGAATAACTGACGGCAGAAGCCCCCCGTCGCCGCCATTACTCGCAATGCCCGCCGGCGATGGGGGGGCAGCCAGACGGCAGAGAGAGAAGACACGTGCTCGACGTCAACTTCTTCGACGAGCTGCGCATCGGCCTCGCCACGGCAGACGACATCCGCCAGTGGTCACACGGTGAGGTCAAGAAGCCGGAGACAATCAACTACCGCACCCTGAAGCCGGAAAAGGACGGACTCTTCTGCGAGAAGATCTTCGGTCCGACCC
The DNA here is from genome assembly GCF_963555845.1 of Protofrankia sp. Cas8. Classification (NCBI taxonomy): domain Bacteria; kingdom Bacillati; phylum Actinomycetota; class Actinomycetes; order Frankiales; family Frankiaceae; genus Protofrankia; species Protofrankia sp. Cas8. Next base: position 2,592 of record NZ_CAUVXI010000002.1, read on the forward strand.
GGGACTGGGAGTGCTACTGCGGCAAGTACAAGCGCGTTCGCTTCAAGGGCATCATCTGTGAGCGCTGCGGTGTCGAGGTCACTCGGGCCAAGGTGCGTCGTGAGCGGATGGGTCACATCGAGCTGGCCGCGCCGGTAACCCACATCTGGTACTTCAAGGGTGTGCCGAGCCGGCTCGGCTACCTGCTCGACCTTGCGCCGAAGGACCTTGAAAAGGTCATCTACTTCGCCGCGTACATGATTACCAATGTGGACGTCGAGGCGCGCCACCGCGACCTGCCCACCCTCGAGGCGCGGATCTCGGTGGAGAAGCAGCATCTCGAGGACAAGAAGAACGCCGACGTCGAGACGCGGCAGAAGAAGCTTGAGGCGGACCTCGCGCAGCTGGAGGCCGAGGGCGCCAAGGGCGACGCCCGGCGCAAGGTCCGGGAGGCGGCTGAGCGCGAGATGCGCCAGATCCGCGACCGCGTCCAGCGCAAGATTGATGATCTTGGGCGGGTGTTCGACCGCTTCAAGGGCATGAAGGTCCAGGATCTCGAGCCGGACGAGCTGCTCTACCGCGAACTGCGGGACCGCTTCGGGCAGTACTTCGAAGGCGGCATGGGTGCCGAGGCGCTGCAGCGCAGGCTCGTCGACTTCGACCTGGCCGCGGAGGCCGAATCACTGCGGGAGACGATCCGCAGTGGCAAGGGGCAGAAGAAGGCCCGGGCGCTGAAGCGTCTCAAGGTGGTCTCGGCGTTCCTGAACACCCGCAACTCTCCGAACGGGATGGTGCTCGACTGCGTTCCGGTCATTCCGCCGGACCTGCGCCCGATGGTGCAGCTCGACGGTGGTCGGTTCGCGACATCCGACCTCAACGACCTCTACCGTCGGGTGATCAACCGTAACAACCGACTCAAGAGGCTGCTCGACCTCGGCGCCCCTGAGATCATCGTCAACAACGAGAAGCGGATGCTGCAGGAGGCCGTCGACGCGCTGTTCGACAACGGCCGCCGTGGCCGGCCGGTCACCGGCCCGGGTAACCGCCCGCTCAAGTCGTTGTCGGACATGCTCAAGGGCAAGCAGGGGCGCTTCCGCCAGAACCTGCTCGGTAAGCGGGTCGACTACTCCGGCCGTTCTGTCATCGTCGTCGGGCCGCAGCTGAAGCTGCACCAGTGCGGTCTGCCCAAGCAGATGGCGCTCGAACTGTTCAAGCCGTTCGTGATGAAGCGGCTGGTCGATCTCAACCACGCGCAGAACATCAAGTCTGCCAAGCGGATGGTGGAGCGGGCCCGTCCGGTCGTCTGGGATGTGCTCGAAGAGGTCATCACCGAGCATCCGGTGCTGCTCAACCGGGCACCGACTCTGCACCGGCTCGGTATCCAGGCGTTCGAGCCACAGCTGGTCGAAGGCAAGGCCATCCAGATTCACCCGCTGGTCTGCACCGCGTTCAACGCGGACTTCGACGGTGACCAGATGGCTGTGCACCTGCCGTTGTCCGCGGAGGCGCAGGCCGAGGCGCGCATCCTGATGCTGTCGAGCAACAACATCCTGTCGCCGGCATCCGGGCGTCCGCTGGCCATGCCGAGCCTTGACATGGTCACCGGGGTGTTCCACCTCAGCCGGCTGTCCGAGGGCGCGATCGGCGAGGGTAGGGCGTTCTCCAGCGTGGCCGAGGCGCAGATGGCCTTTGACGCGCGGGAGATCGCACTGCAGGCGAAGATCAAGGTTCGGCTGCGCGACACCACCCCGCCGCTCGACTGGACTCCGCCGTCGGACTGGGTCAGCGGTGAACCATTCACGCTGGAGACCACGTTCGGTCGCTGCCTGCTCAACGAGGCGCTTCCGGTGGGGTACCCGTTCCTCAACTACATGGTGAACAAGAAGGCCCAGGCCGTGATCGTCAACGACCTGGCCGAGCGCTACCCGAAGATCCAGGTGGCCGCCACGCTGGATGCGCTCAAGAGCGCCGGCTTCTACTGGGCCACCCGGTCCGGGGTGACCGTGGCGATCGAGGACGTCGTTGCGCCGCCGAACAAGAAGCAGATTCTCGACGAGTACGAGCAGCGCGCGGAGCGGGTGCAAAAGCAGTTCGACCGGGGCTTCCTGTCCGACGACGAGCGCCGTGGCGAACTTGTGCAGATCTGGAACGAGGCGACTGGCAAGGTCGCCGAGGCGATGGAGGCGAACTTCCCGCCGACCAACCCGGTCGCGGTGCTGGTCAACTCCGGGGCCGCCGGAAACATGATGCAGATCCGGCAGCTCGCCGGCATGCGTGGGCTGGTCGCCAACCCGAAGGGTGAGATCATCCCGCGCCCGATCAAGGCCAACTTCCGTGAGGGCCTGAGCGTGGTGGAGTACTTCATCTCCACGCACGGCGCCCGTAAGGGTCTGGCCGACACGGCGCTGCGAACCGCTGACTCAGGGTATCTGACACGGCGGCTGGTCGACGTCAGCCAGGATGTCATCGTCCGCGAGGACGACTGCGGCACCGAGCGCGGCATCGGCACTCGTATCGCCCGCAAGGGAGCGGACGGAGCGCTCGTCCGTGACCGTTACGCCGAGACCGCGGCCTACGCGCGGACGCTCGCATCCGATGCGGTGAACGCCGCGGGCGATGTTGTGGTGCCCGCCGGCACCGACCTCGGCGATGTGGTCATCGGGCAGATCATCGATGCCGGCATCGAATCGGTGAAGGTGCGCTCCGCGCTCACCTGCGCCGCTCGGATGGGTGTGTGCGCACAGTGCTACGGCCGGTCGCTGGCGACCGGAAAGCTCGTGGACGTCGGCGAGGCCGTGGGTATCGTGGCGGCCCAGTCGATCGGCGAGCCGGGCACCCAGCTGACCATGCGTACCTTCCACAGCGGTGGCGTCGCCACCGGTGACGACATCACTCAGGGTCTACCGCGTGTGGTCGAGCTCTTCGAGGCCCGTTCCCCCAAGGGCAAGGCTCCGATCAGCGAGGTCGCCGGCCGGGTGCGCATCGAGGAGACCGAGAAGACGCTCAAGATCGTCGTTGTGCCCGACGACGGTGGCGAGGAGATCGCCTACCCGGTGTCGCGTCGTTCGCGTCTGAAGGTCGAGGAAGGCCAACACATCGGAGTTGGCCAGAAGATCGTCGACGGCGCCGTCGACCCGCACGAGGTGCTGCGCATCCTCGGCCCGCGCCAGGTGCAGCTGCACCTGGTCGACCAGGTCCAGGAGGTGTACCGCTCGCAGGGTGTGTCCATCCACGACAAGCACATTGAAATCATCATCCGCCAGATGCTCAAGCGGGTGAACGTGCTGGAGTCGGGCGAGACCACGCTCCTGCCCGGTGAGCTGGTCGAGCGGGCGCGTTTCGAAGAGGAGAACCGTCGGGTGGTCGAGTCCGGCGGCCAGCCGGCATCGGCCCGTCCGGTCCTCATGGGCATCACCAAGGCCTCGCTCGCGACCGAGTCGTGGCTGTCGGCGGCATCCTTCCAGGAGACCACGCGGGTGCTCACCGATGCGGCGATCAACGCCCGGTCGGACTCGCTGGTCGGGCTGAAGGAGAACGTCATCATCGGCAAGCTCATCCCGGCGGGTACCGGCATCTCCCGGTACCGCAACATCCGGGTCGAGCCGACCGAGGAGGCGCGGGCGTCCATGTACTCGGTGGGTGGTGGCTACGAGGAGGGCGCGACCGTCGAGTACGGAGCGTTCGGTACCGGTAGTGGTCAGGCCGTGCCTTTGGATGACTTCGACTACCGCAGTACAGGCGGGGAGTACCGGTAGGAAGCGAGTACCGGTAGGCAGCGAGTACCGGTAGGCAGCGTAGGGAACCCGGGTGGCCGTCCAGGCCTATCCGGGTTCCCGGGAAGCGCTGGTGTGGGTTCCGGCCCGCCACGACCGACAAGCGGCCCGTGTGGTCATGTCCGCAGGGACACGATCACACGGGCCGCTTGTCGTGCCAGCTTGGATGGGCCAGCGTGGATGGGCCAGCGTGGGTGGGGCCGCCGGTCAGCCTACGGTCCGGGGCGCGCCGTGGCCGTTTTCTCGTCTGGGCATCCGCCCCAGCCGGCCACGGCTCAGCTGGGCGTAGATTCCACCGGTTGTGACCAGCCGGTCATGCGGGCCGGCCTCCACCACGGTGCCCTTTTCCATCACGTAGATACGGTCGGCGGCGACGGTCATCGTCATCCGATGGGCGACGATCAGACAGCTGCGATCGGCGAGAAGACGTTCGAACGACGTCCGGAGCTTTTCCTCGGTCAGTGCGTCCAGGTTTGACGTGGCTTCGTCGAGGATGATCGTCCGCGGGTTCTGGACCAGGACCCGGGCGATGGCCAGCCGCTGTCGTTCCCCACCGGAGATCTCATAGCCGTCGCACCCGAGTGGGGTGTGGATCCCGTCCGGCAGGGACCGGACGAGGGAGACGAGACCGGTCGCCTCGAGTGCGGCCCAGAGTTCGTCCGCGGTCGCCGACGGATTCCCGAACCTGAGGTTCTCGGCGATGGTGCGGCGTTGGGTGAACGCTTCCTGGGAGACAAAGCCGACCGCGGCTCGCGCCTGTTCGGCGGTGAGTTCCGCGACGTCCCGCCCGCCCAGCAGAACCCGCCCGGCGGTGGGTGTGAGCAGGCCGCTCGCGAGGTAGCAGAGCGTCGTTTTGCCCGCGCCGCTGAATCCGACGACGGCAACCATCTCGCTTTTGCGCACGACGATGTCCACTGAGCGGACGGCCCAGGTGGGTACCGGCATGTCCGGGGCATAGGAGTACGAGACGTTCGCCAGGACGAGATCGCCGTGAACGGGTGGACGGGGAACGCTCGCCGGTTCTGACACCACCGGTTCGGCTTGCGACACGGTTTCTTCCGGTGGCCGCGGTCGATCGATCATAGCCAGTGGCCGAACGTTGCTGCGGTCCGTAACGCGAGGGAGATCCAGTGGAATGTCAAGGAAAGCCAGAATGCGAACGAGGGAGGACTCGCCGTCAAACAACCGGGTGCGCAGGTCCGCGAATCCGGTGATTGAACGAAAGGCCAGCAGCAGCACGCTGAGGAAGGCCACGAAGGTGCCGGCCGTCATTATCTGTTCCAGGGAGAGCCATACCCCGAGCCCGATCGCGGTCATGGTCGTCAGCACCGAGCTGCCCGCGGAGGTGAGCTGCAGACGGGCGAACACCTGGACACGGGTGCGGAGCGCTGTCGCGATGGCGGAGTCCAGTCGTTCGAACTCCTCCTGGCCGACGCCCTGCGCACGGAACGCACGCAGGTGCAGCGCTCCCGCCGGCCCGGTCAGCTCGATGACGTGATCGACCATCCGGGTGTGCCGCTCGGCTTCCACCCGGCTGATCTCCCGGACGCGTGCGCGAATGCGCCGCAGCAGGATGAAGGGAATCACACCGATCGCGGCAACCGCGAACGCGAGCCGCCACTCCAGCAGGAAGGCCACCACACCTGCGACGACGAGTTCGACCGCCATCGTCGCGACGGCCGGCAGACAGACGGCGCCGGCGATCTGTACCTTGGCCGTATCAATGGTGAAGAGGGCGACGACGTCCCCGTGCCGGGTCCGCATGAAGCGGGGGAACGGCAGGGAAACAGCGTGCTCGTGCAGGTCGTGGCGGATCCGGCAGGCCAGCCGTTCGCTGAGGTAGCCGATCAGTATGTACTGCCTG
>NZ_CAUVXI010000002.1:8363-28334 GCF_963555845.1 Protofrankia sp. Cas8
TCAGGGTGGCTACGACGGCGCTGAGCACAAAAGCGCCGAGAATGAGGAGAATGGGGAGAAGTATTCCGCTCGTCCGTAGCTGGAGCAGCCAGTCGTCAATCAGGTCGCGAATTGCGAACGGGGCCATGGCCAGGGCCGTCGCGCCGAGCACCGAGAGCCCGGCGTGCGCCATGGCCGCTCTGCTCTGATCCCTGATGAAATGCTCGATCCGAGCGGCGTCGGGGTTCCCGGTAAGCCAGGAGAACAGACGCCCGTACAGCCACGAGACAGTCGCGGATGTCTTGCGTAGGGCCGTCTTCACCGAGGTCTGCTGATGGTTCGGTTTCCCGAGCCATCCGCTGGCCTCGGAGGGCGACCGGCGAGATGCTGTCATTTTGTGAACCGCTTGCCTGATGTTTCGGTTCGGTAATCAGCCGTCGCTGCGCTGAATGTCTGCGAGCCCGACAGGTGTATGATCGTCATCGTGCTGCCCGGCGGCGTTGTCGATGGTGGTCTCATCGGTACCGGCGTCAGCCGTGGTGCCGTTGCCGGCCGGCCCCGGGGTCGGGGCTGCTGCTGAGCGCCCACCGCCGGTGCGGATACTCAGCATTTCCCGACCGACGGTGTTACCGTCGCGGTCCGCCGGGGAGCGGGTGACCAGCGATGCGAGGATCGGCCTCTCAACGGCTTCAGCCGCGCTGAAAACGGAAATCTCCACGTCCTCGGATACCTCGATAACCAGCCCGAAGGCACTTGACGGGCTGATTTCCTGATTGTGGTCGAGATGCCGGAGAGAAGTAGGCATGATTCCTCCATCGTAGTCATCCGAACTGACGGTGACGAAATCGAAGTTATCGGGGCGGGGATTAACCGGCAAGCATCCAACATCATGACTCGGCTCACACCTTCGGTAGTGCGCGGGTAATCAGTCTCGAAGGTGACACATAGGGAGTGGCCCAGGGCTCGATATCGTTGAGGATTTGCTCGTCAGCGCAGCCGGTCGAACGATTTGATGCGGTGTCGGGAAACGTGACCGCGGATTGTGGCCGACGACGTCGGCCGCCGCTGGATTATCCAGCGCATCGACCACATCAACCGCATCCAGCGCATCGACTGCATCGACCGCATTCGCCAGGTGGGCGGGTTCGGTAGCGTGTCACCGGTGGCCGGGGGTGCGCGGGTCGGTGGAGGAAGCCGGAAACGAACGCTGTTCGTCCGGCGGCTGAGTGAGATCCTGGACATGGCCGAGTCCGAGGTTGTCGCGCGCCTGTCCCTCGACCGGCGCACCGGGGTCCGGGTGAACCGGTTGTCGCCCCTGGGTCCAGCCGAGGTCCGCCGTGCCATCGCCGCGCTCGGGCTCACCCTCGAGCCGCTCGGCTGGTGCCCCGACGGATACCTCCTCGGCGGTGAGAAGCGGGTCCTGTCCGCCTCGGAGATCTTCACCGGTGGCCACGCCTACATCCAGAACATCTCCAGCCTCGTGCCCGCGCTCGCCCTCGATCCGGTGCCGGGGGAGGCGATCATCGACCTGTGTGCGGCGCCCGGCGGCAAGACGGCGCACATCGCCGCGCTGGTCGACAATGACGCGAGCCTGTGGGCGAACGACGGCATCCGGCCCCGGCTGGACAAGCTGCGCGAGGTGACGCAGCAGTTCCACGTCCGGCTCGCCGCCGCCACCTGTCACCCGGCCCAGTACGCGGACAAGTTCGTCGAGGGGCGGTTCGACCGGGTTCTGCTGGACGCCCAGTGCACCGGCGAGGGTCTGGTCGACCTACGTGACCCCGCCACGCTGCGGTACTGGAGCGAGGAACGGGTGACGAACTATGGCTGGCTGCAGCGCAAGATGTTGGTCGCGGCCTGTCGCCTGTTGCGCCCCGGCGGCATCCTCGTCTACTCGACGTGCACGTTCGGGCCGGAGGAGAACGAGGCTCCGCTGAGCTACCTGTTGCGCCACCACCCCGTGCAGGTGTGCCCGATCGAGGTCGACATCGACGGCTGGGCGCCGGGCGCATGGCGGCCGGGCCTGCGGCACTGGCGCTCGGAGACGTTTGATCCGGCGCTCGCCGGCGCTCGCCGGATCCTCCCGGGCAAGGATTTCGAGGGCTTTTTCGTCTGCAAGCTGCAGAAGCTGCCGTCCGCCGGCTAGTGGTTCCGCCCCGGGGGGCGGTGGTTCCGCCACCATCGGAGACCCCCGATTCGACACATCGGTTGCCGGTTCGGTAGTCTCGCCTTCTGCGGCGCTGTGCGCTGCACGTTTGACCTGTGTCTTGTGCCATCCAGTGGCGCTGTGGCCCGTCCTGCCGGGCCGGCGGCGACTTCGGACGGCCCGGCCCCACCTCAGGTGGACGGGCGCACTCCCATGGCAGACCGCTCGGGTTTCCCGACGGTTTTCCGAGGGGGTTCGACACACCCGACCGCGTGGGTCGGACACAGCTGACATATCGGCAGGTACCGGCAGGGACGGAAGAGGAACGGGAGCGGCGTTGCCGACGATCCAGCAGTTGGTCCGCAAGGGCCGGCAGGACAAGGTCGAGAAGACCAAGACCCCGGCACTCAAGGGGAGCCCGCAGCGTCGTGGCGTGTGCACCCGGGTCTACACGACCACGCCCAAGAAGCCGAACTCGGCGCTTCGCAAGGTCGCCCGTGTCCGGCTCCACAGCGGGATGGAGGTCACCGCCTACATCCCGGGGGTGGGGCACAACCTGCAGGAGCACTCGATCGTCCTGGTCCGCGGCGGCCGGGTGAAGGACCTTCCGGGCGTCCGCTACAAGATTGTCCGCGGGACGCTGGACACTCAGGGCGTCCGCAACCGCAAGCAGGGGCGCAGCAAGTACGGAGCGAAGAAGGAGAAGGCCTGATGCCACGCAAAGGCCCGGCTCCCAAGCATCCCGTCGTCGTCGATCCGGTCTACGGCTCACCGCTGGTGACAGCGCTGGTCAACAAGGTTCTCCTGAGCGGCAAGAAGTCGCTGGCCGAGCGGATCGTCTACGGCGCGCTCGAGGGTGCTCGGGAAAAGACCGGTAACGATCCAGTGGTCACGCTCAAGCGTGCCCTCGACAACGTCAAGCCGACGCTGGAGGTGCGCAGCCGCCGGGTTGGTGGTGCCACCTATCAGGTGCCGGTCGAGGTGCGCTCGAGCCGGAGCACGACCCTCGCGCTTCGCTGGCTGGTGGGCTATGCCCGGCAGCGGCGTGAGAAGACCATGACCGAGCGCCTCATGAACGAGCTGATCGACGCGAGTAACGGTCTCGGCGCGAGCGTGAAGCGGCGCGAGGACACCCACAAGATGGCGGAGTCCAACAAGGCCTTCGCCCACTACCGCTGGTAACCGATATGTCTGCTGACGTACCTACCGCGCTGGCCACGACCCGCAACATCGGGATCATGGCCCATATTGACGCGGGTAAGACCACGACCACCGAGCGGATCCTTTTCTACACCGGCGTCAACTACAAGATCGGCGAAGTCCACGATGGCGGTGCCACCATGGACTGGATGGAGCAGGAGCAGGAGCGGGGGATCACCATCACCTCCGCCGCCACCACCTGTACGTGGCGCGACAACATCATCAACATCATCGACACCCCGGGGCACGTCGACTTCACGGTCGAGGTGGAGCGCTCGCTGCGGGTCCTCGACGGTGCGGTCGCGGTCTTCGACGCCGTAGCCGGAGTCGAGCCGCAGAGCGAGACCGTCTGGCGCCAGGCTGACCGCTACAACGTCCCGCGGATCGCGTTCGTCAACAAGATGGACCGGGTCGGCGCCGAGTTCCACCGCTGCGTCGACATGATGGTCGACCGGCTCGCCGCGACCCCGGCTGTCATCCAGCTCCCGTGGGGCGTCGAGGCCGACTTCAAGGGTGTCATCGACCTGGTCGCGATGAAGGGCCTGCTCTGGCACACCGAGGACAAGGGCGCCTCCTACGAGATCGTCGACATCCCGCGTGACCATGCTGAGGCTGCTCAGGAGTGGCGGGACAAGCTGGTCGAGACCGTCGCCGAGAACGACGACAGCCTGATGGAGCTGTACCTCGAGGGCCAGGTGCCCAGCGAGGAGCAGCTGCGGGCGGCGCTGCGCCGGGCGACCCTGGTCGGTTCGGTGAACCCGGTCCTGTGCGGATCGGCGTTCAAGAACAAGGGCGTGCAGCCGATGCTGGACGCCGTTGTCGACTTCCTGCCGAGCCCGGTGGACATCGGTGTCACGGTCGGGCACGCGATGGGTCGCGAGGAGACCGAGGTCTCGCGTGCACCGGATGAGAACGAACCGTTCTCCGCGCTCGCCTTTAAGATCATGACTGACCCCTACGTGGGGAAGTTGACCTATATCCGGGTCTACTCGGGCCGGCTCACCGCCGGATCGCCGGTGCTGAACTCGACCAAGGATCGCAAGGAGCGGATCGGCCGCATCCTGCAGATGCACGCCAACCACCGCGAGGATCGCGACGGTGTCGGTGCCGGTCAGATCGTCGCTGTGGTCGGCCTGAAGAACACGACCACCGGCGACACGCTCTGCGACCCGAACGCCCCGATCATCCTGGAGTCGATGACGTTCCCGGCGCCGGTTATCAGCGTCGCGATCGAGCCGAAGACCAAGGCCGACCAGCAGAAGCTGGGTACGGCCATCGGCCGCCTCGCCGAGGAGGATCCGACCTTCCAGGTCCGGACCGACGACGAGACCGGTCAGACGATCATCGCGGGTATGGGTGAGCTGCATCTCGACGTGCTCGTCGACCGGATGCGCCGCGAGTTCGGTGTCACAGCCAACGTGGGCAAGCCGCAGGTCGCCTACCGGGAGACCATCCGCCGCAAGGTCGAGAAGGTCGACTACACGCACAAGAAGCAGACCGGCGGTTCGGGGCAGTACGCCCGGGTGATCATCGATCTCGAGCCCTCCGGCGGTGACGGCGGTGGCTACGAGTTCGCGAACAAGGTCAGCGGCGGTCGTATTCCACGCGAGTACATCCCGTCCGTCGACGCCGGGTGCCAGGAGGCGATGGAGTTCGGTGTCCTTGCCGGTTACCCCCTCGTCGATGTGAAGGTCACCCTGACCGACGGTCAGTACCACGATGTCGACTCCTCCGAACTCGCCTTCAAGATCGCCGGTTCGATGGCGTTCAAAGAGGCGGCCCGCAAGGCCGACCCGGTCCTGCTCGAGCCGGTGATGGCGGTCGAGGTCACCACACCCGAGGACTACATGGGTGATGTGATCGGCGACCTGAACTCACGGCGCGGGCAGATCCAGGCCATGGACGAACGGTCCGGCGCACGCATCGTGAGGGCGACCGTCCCATTGTCGGAGATGTTCGGCTATGTCGGAGACCTGCGGTCGAAGACATCCGGCCGGGCCTCCTACTCGATGCAGTTCGACTCCTACGCCGAGGTCCCGGCGGGGGTTGCCAAGGAAATCATCGCGAAAGCACGCGGGGAGTGACGGGTGGCCGGGGCGGGGCGCACCTGCGCCGTCCCGGGCCTGACACGACCACGATCATCAGCACGGCACGACACCACCCGTCCTTGGAGGGACACCCGTGGCGAAGCAGAAGTTCGAGCGGAACAAGCCGCATGTCAACATCGGCACCATCGGTCACATCGACCATGGCAAGACCACGCTGACCGCGGCTATCACCAAGGTCCTGCACGACGCACACCCGGAGCTGAACCCCTTCACGCCGTTCGACCAGATCGACAAGGCGCCGGAGGAGAAGGCCCGCGGTATCACGATCTCGATCGCCCACGTCGAGTATCAGACCGACAACCGGCATTACGCCCATGTCGACTGCCCCGGTCATGCCGACTACATCAAGAACATGATCACGGGTGCCGCCCAGATGGACGGCGCGATCCTGGTCGTGTCGGCGACCGACGGCCCGATGCCGCAGACCAAGGAGCACGTGCTGCTCGCCCGCCAGGTCGGCGTGCCCTACATCGTCGTGGCGCTGAACAAGGCCGACATGGTCGACGACGAGGAGATTCTCGAGCTTGTCGAGCTCGAGGTTCGCGAGCTGTTGAGCTCGTATGAGTTCCCGGGTGACGACGTTCCGGTGGTTCGCGTCTCGGCGCTCAAGGCGCTCGAGGGCGACAAGGAATGGGGCGCGAAGCTTCTGGAACTGATGCAGGCTGTCGACGACTCCATCCCGGAGCCGGAGCGCGACATCGACAAGCCCTTCCTCATGCCGATCGAGGACGTCTTCACAATCACCGGACGTGGCACGGTTGTCACCGGTCGTGTGGAGCGAGGTGTCGTCAAGGTCAGCGAGACCGTCGAGATCGTCGGTATCCGGCCGGATGTCACCACGACGACCGTCACCGGTGTCGAGATGTTCCGCAAGCTGCTCGACGAGGGGCGTGCCGGTGACAACGTCGGCCTGCTGCTGCGTGGTGTGAAGCGCGAGGACGTCGAGCGCGGCCAGGTTGTCACCAAGCCGAAGTCGATCACGCCGCACACCAACTTCGAGGCGCAGGTCTACATCCTCAGCAAGGACGAGGGTGGTCGCCACACGCCGTTCTTCAACAACTACCGTCCGCAGTTCTACTTCCGGACCACCGACGTGACCGGGGTCGTGACCCTCCCCGAGGGTACCGAAATGGTCATGCCGGGCGACAACACCGAGATGACGGTCGAGCTCATCCAGCCGATCGCCATGGAGGACGGCCTGCGCTTCGCCATCCGCGAAGGTGGCCGGACCGTCGGTGCCGGTCGAGTCACCAAGATTCTCAAGTAGTCGCCGCGAGCGGCGGGCCGCAGGCCCCGTGGGCTCTTCACGCCCGCCGCTCGCGCGGTGCACGGACGTGTCAACAAGCGGTACATCCGGCGGCAGCTCCGGCCGGGAACGGACCCTGCAGGGCCAGCGAGCCGGACGAGACAGACAGGACAGGCGAAGCCCACCATGGCGGCACAGAAGATCCGCATCCGGCTCAAGGCCTACGACCACGAGATCATCGACAGTTCGGCGCGAAAGATCGTCGAGACGGTGACGCGGACTGGTGCGCAGGTCGCGGGACCGGTGCCGCTGCCGACGGAGAAGAACATCTACTGCGTGATCCGGTCACCGCACAAGTACAAGGACAGTCGCGAGCACTTTGAGATGCGCACACACAAGCGGCTGATCGACATTCTTGACCCGACGCCGAAGACGGTCGACTCGCTGATGCGCCTCGATCTTCCAGCCGGTGTCGACATCGAGATCAAGCTTTAAAGGGGCCGGCGCAGTCATGCTCAATCGCAACTACAGGGGCCTGCTGGGCACCAAACTCGGGATGACCCAGGTATGGGACGCGAACAACCGCATCGTCCCGGTCACAGTGATCAAGGCTGGCCCGAACGTGGTGACGCAGATCAGGACGTCGGATTCGGACGGCTACTCGGCAGTCCAACTCGGTTACGGTGAGGTCGATCCCCGTCGGGTGACGCAGCCGCTGCGCGGTCACTTCGCGCGCGCCGGGGTGCCCCCGCGGCGCCACCTGGTGGAGCTGCGCACGGCGGACGCCGAGAAGTACCGGCCCGGCCAGGAGCTCACCGGCGAGGTCTTCACCGCCGGTGAAGTGGTGGATGTGACCGGGACATCCAAGGGTAAGGGCTTCGCCGGTGTGATGAAGCGGCACGGCTTCAAGGGTCTTGGCGCCGGCCACGGTGTCGAGCGCAAGCACCGCTCGCCGGGTTCGGTCGGCGGCTGCGCCACTCCCGGGCGTGTGTTCAAGGGCCTGCGGATGGCCGGGCGGATGGGGCACGAACGGGTCACCGTCCCGGGCCTGACCGTCCACGCGGTCGACACCGAACGCGGTTATCTACTGATCAAGGGTGCGGTGCCCGGCCCTGACGGGGGTCTGGTGCTCGTCCGCAGTGCGGCCAAGCGTCCCGCCCCTGCCGACTTCGAGCCCGCTGACTTCGAGCCCGTTACCGAGATGGCAGCGCAGCCACCCGCCACGGGCGACAGTGCTGTGACATCCAGCGAGGAGGTGTCGACATGAGCGCAGCGACGACGGCAGAGCGCACCCGGTCGCGGGGTTCCGCGGATGCCACCGCCGAGCCCGAGACCCGCACGATCGTTGTCCACGCCCCCGCCGGTGGCGAGGTCGGCAGCACAGCGCTGCCCGGGGCGGTGTTCGACATCGCATTGAACGTCCCGCTCATCCACCAGGTGGTGGTGGCTCAGCTCGCCGCGGCGCGCCAGGGCACCCACTCGACGCTGACCCGCGGCGAAGTCCGTGGCGGCGGTCGTAAGCCCTACCGGCAGAAGGGGACAGGACGGGCCCGTCAGGGCTCGTTGCGTGCCCCGCAGTTCACCGGCGGCGGCATCGTCCACGGCCCCAAGCCCCGCTCCTACGACCAGCGGACGCCCAAGAAGATGAAGGCCGCCGCGCTGCGCGGCGCCCTGTCCGACCGGGCGCGCAACAACCGGATCCACGTCGTGTCGTCTCTGGTCGCCGGTGAGACGCCGTCGACGAAGGCCGCGGTCACGGCGCTCCGGGCGATCGCGGACACCCGCCGGGTGCTGGTCGTGGCGGCCCGCGACGACGACGTCACCTGGAAGAGCCTGCGCAACGTCCCCGCCGTGCATCTGCTCGATCCCGGCCAGCTCAATACCTATGACGTGCTCGTAAGCGACGATGTCGTGTTCACGCAGGGCGCTCTGGTGACGTTCCTGGCCCGATCGCAGCCGCCGGCGGCAGGGGAGTCCGAAGCTGGCATCCCGGCCGGCGACGCGGAGCCACTGGGAGTCCCGGAGTCGTTGACCCGCCCCGGTCACGACGCGCAAGCCGATGACGACGCGGAAGTCGATGACGACGCGGAAGCCGAGGAGGAAGCCAAGTGATTCCCGATCCGCGTGACGTGATCATCAAGCCGGTCGTCTCCGAGAAGAGCTACGGCCTGCTGGACGAGAACGTCTACACGTTCATCGTGCGTCCGGATGCCAACAAGACTGCGATCAAGATTGCGGTCCAGCAGATATTCAACGTCCGGGTGCTGCGGGTGAACACCATCAACCGCTCGGGAAAGCGCAAGCGCACCAAGGGCGGTTGGGGCCAGCGGAAGTCCACCAAGCGGGCCATGGTCAGCCTGGCCCCCGGGGACGCCATCGAGATGTTCGGAGGCCCTGGTGCGTGACACGCAAGCCGACGAGAACACCGCCAGGCGCCCGCTGGGCCCGGCGCGCCGTAGCTCGGACACGGGTAGGTAGACAATGGGCATTCGCAGGTACAAGCCGACCACCCCCGGCCGCCGTGGCTCGAGCGTGGCCGACTTCGTCGAGATCACTCGTGACCACCCGGAGAAGTCGCTGGTCCGCCCGCTGCACTCGAAGGGCGGTCGCAACGTCCACGGGCGCATCACCACGCGGCACCAGGGTGGTGGTCACAAGCGTGCGTACCGTCTGATCGACTTCAAGCGGGACAAGGACGGCGTGCCGGCCAAGGTCGCGCACATCGAGTACGACCCGAACCGGACGGCACGGATCGCCCTGCTGCACTACGCCGACGGCGAGAAGCGCTACATCCTCGCCCCGGTGAAGCTCAAGCAGGGTGACATGGTCAGCTCGGGCACGACGGCTGACATCAAGCCGGGTAATGCCCTTCCGTTGCGCAACATCCCGACCGGCACGGTGGTACATGCCATCGAACTGCGTCCCGGTGGCGGAGCGAAGATCGCGCGTAGCGCCGGTACAAGCGTGCAGCTGGTGGCCAAGGACGGTCCCTTCGCCCAACTGCGGATGCCCTCCGGCGAGATCCGCAATGTCGACGTCCGGTGCCGGGCGACGGTCGGCGAGGTGGGCAACGCCGAACAGAGCAACATCAACTGGGGCAAGGCCGGCCGGATGCGCTGGAAGGGCCGTCGTCCCACCGTCCGCGGTGTGGCGATGAACCCGGTCGACCACCCACATGGTGGTGGTGAGGGCAAGACCTCCGGCGGCCGTCATCCGGTGAACCCCAAGGGCCGCCCCGAGGGCCGCACCCGTGCCACCCGCAAGGCGAGCGACGCGCTGATCGTCCGTCGTCGGAAGCAGAACAGGCGGCGGTGATCATGATCAATCCCATTCGGTGTCAATCGACGCATGACCATCGGTTCTGAGCAGGAAGGAGGAGACACGCCATGCCACGCAGTCTGAAAAAGGGCCCGTTCGTCGACGACCACCTGCTCAAGAAGGTGGACGTGCAGAACGCCAAGGGCACGAAGAACGTCATCAAGACCTGGTCGCGGCGTTCGACGGTGATCCCGGACATGCTCGGGCACACCATCGCCGTGCACGACGGCCGCAAGCACATCCCGGTGTTCATCACCGAGGGGATGGTCGGTCACAAGCTCGGCGAGTTCGCGCCGACGCGGACCTTCCGCGGTCACGTCAAGGAAGACCGGAGGTCACGCCGTGGCTGACGACCTCGTGGACGGGCTCACCCGGTCCGGTCTGGACGGAGCGAAGGCATCGGCCCGCTATGTCCGGGTCTCGCCGACCAAGGCACGTCGGGTCGTCGACCTGGTCCGTGGCCGTTCCGCCCGCGAGGCCCTGGACATCCTTCGCTTCGCCCCACAGGCGGCCAGCGAGGACGTGTACAAGGTGGTCGCGAGCGCGGTCGCGAACGCCGAGCACAATCACGGGCTTGACCCGTCCACGCTCTGGGTGGGTGAGGTCTACGTCGACGAGGGCCCGACGCTCAAGCGCATCCGTCCGCGGGCGCAGGGTCGTGCCTACCGGATCCGGAAGCGGACCAGCCACATCACGGTCGTCGTTGAAAGCCGGGAACCGGTTTCGGTGACCCGCGGCGCGTCGACCGGCGCATCGCAGACTGCAAGGAGGGCCCGGTAGTGGGGCAGAAGGTCAACCCGCACGGGTTCCGACTCGGGATCACTTCGGAGTTCACCTCTCGTTGGTACGCCGACAAGCAGTACAAGGCGTATGTCGGCGAAGATGTGAAGATCCGTAAGATGATGTCCCGGGGCATGGAGCGTGCGGGTATCAGCCGGGTCGACATCGAGCGGACCCAGGGCCGGCTGCGGGTGGACATCCACACCGCCCGCCCGGGGATCGTCATCGGACGTCGCGGTGCCGAGGCCGACCGCATCCGCGGCGACCTCGAGAAGCTGACCGGCAAGCAGGTCCAGCTCAACATCCTTGAGGTGAAGAACCCTGAGGTCGACGCCCAGCTCGTCGCGCAGGGCGTGGCGGAGCAGCTGTCGAGCCGGGTCAGCTTCCGGCGGGCGATGCGCAAGGCCATGCAGTCGGCGATGAAGGGCGGCGCCAAAGGCATCCGGGTGCAGTGTTCCGGACGCCTCGGCGGGGCCGAGATGAGCCGCTCGGAGTTCTACCGCGAAGGTCGGGTGCCCCTGCACACGCTGCGCGCCGACATCGACTACGGGTTCTACGAGGCCCGGACCACCTTCGGCCGTATCGGTGTGAAGGTCTGGATCTACAAGGGTGACATCGTTCAGAGCCGTGCGGAGCGGGAGGCGCAGGAGGCACTTCAGCGCCAGCACCGCAGGGAGCGTCCGCGCCGTGGGCCGCGTTCGGGTTCGTCGGGTACCACCACCGGCGGCACCGAGGCCGGTCGTGCGGCAGCGCGGCAGGGTGAGCGGCGGGGGGGTCGTGGCAGCGGCGGCGGCGACGCAGCGACGGTAGGCGGTGCCGCTGCAGGCGGTGCCGCTGCGGCCGACGCCAGTCCCGCACCGACCGTCGTTGCCCCGAGCGCGCAGGCGGATGTCCCGGCGGCTCCGGCTCCGGCTCCGGTTTCGGCTCCGCCAGCAGCTCCGGCTCCGGCTGCTCCGGCTCCGGCTCCGGCTGCTCCGGCAGCAGCTCCGGCTCCGACCCCGGCTCCGCCCCCGGTAGCAGCGCCGACCCCGGCTCCGCCCCCGGCAGCAGCGCCGGCCCCGGCAGCAGCACCGGCCCCGGTCGATACCGCCGCGCCCGCGACGCAGGCTGCCCAGGAGACGGAGGGCTAGGACGATGTTGATTCCCCGCAAGGTCGCACACCGCAAGCAGCACCACCCCGATCGTGGTGGCGCGGCCAAGGGCGGCACCAAAATCGCGTTCGGCGAATTCGGCATCCAGGCGCTCGAGTCCGCCTATGTGACGAACCGGCAGATCGAGTCGGCGCGTATCGCGATGACGCGTCACATCCGCCGTGGTGGCAAGGTCTGGATCAACATCTACCCGGACCGGCCGCTGACCAAGAAGCCGGCCGAGACCCGGATGGGTTCCGGCAAGGGTTCACCGGAGTGGTGGATCGCCAACGTCAAGCCCGGACGCATGATGTTCGAGCTCTCGGGTGTGGCCGAGCCGGTCGCCCGGGAGGCGATGCGGCGTGCCATCCACAAGCTCCCGATGAAGTGCCGGTTCGTGACCCGCGAGGGAGGTGCCTGATGGTGACCGCGACCGCGGACGAACTGCGGGCACTGTCCGGGCAGGACCTGGTGGACAAGCTCCGCGAGGCCAAGGAGGAGTTGTTCAACCTCCGTTTTCAGGCGGCCACCGGCCAGCTCTCCAACAACCGTCGCCTGCAGGCCGTTCGGCGCGACATCGCGCGCATCTACACGGTGCTTCGGGAGCGTGAGCTCGGTCTTGTCGATGATCCTGATCTGATCGGAACCGGTGTGGTCGGAGCGGTTGACGGCATCGAGCCGTTGCAGGCAACGGCGGCAATACAGGTGGAACGGGCGTGAATGGGATGACAACGGACGGCACCCCGACGACAGGCAACCCCCCGGCGGAGGCGGCGCCTACCGCGCCGGCCGCCGTGCCGAGGACTGCGCCGGCCGCCGCGTCGGGCGCGACCGCCGATCGCGGCTTCCGCAAGGTTCGTGAGGGCCTCGTGGTCAGCGAGAAGATGGCCAAGACCGTGGTCGTCGCGGTGGAGGACCGGGTTCAGCACCCGCTTTACGGCAAGACCATCAGGCGTACCAAGAAGGTCAAGGCACACGACGAGAACAGTACGAGCGGCGTCGGTGACCGGGTTCTGCTCATGGAGACCCGGCCGCTGTCAGCGACCAAGCGCTGGCGTGTGGTGGAAGTGCTGGAGAAGGCGAAGTAGATCGACCAGCCGATCGTGTAGGACCGGCCGAAGGCGGCGTGATCATGTTCTGTGCGCCGCGGGAGGCATTGGAAGGGTCTAGCGAGCCGGCCGCCGGCAGGCGGGCGCAGACGCAGTTCGGGAGCGGGAAGTGATCCAGCAGGAGTCGCGACTTCGGGTCGCCGACAACACGGGTGCCAGGGAACTGCTGTGCATTCGGGTACTCGGCGGTTCGGGGCGTCGTTATGCCGGTATCGGCGACATCATCGTCGGGACCGTGAAGGACGCCCTGCCCGGGGCCGGCGTCAAGCGCGGCGACGTGGTCAAGGCGGTCGTAGTACGCACTACCAAGGAGCGCCGGCGTCCCGACGGCTCCTACATCCGGTTCGACGAGAACGCCGCCGTGCTCATCCGGGACGGTGGCGACCCCCGGGGTACGCGCATCTTCGGCCCGGTTGGCCGGGAGCTGCGTGACAAGAAGTTCATGAAGATTATTTCGCTGGCGCCGGAGGTGCTGTGACCGTGGCCGGAATGAAGATCAGGAAGGGTGACACGGTCCAGATCGTGACCGGTAAGGACCGTGGTCTCAAGGGAAAGGTCATCAGGGCTTTTCCCGTTGAGGACAAGGTGATTGTCGAGGGTGCGAACAGGGTCACCCGGCACACCCGGGTGGACACCTCGGCCCGCGGCTCGCAGTCCGGCGGGATCGTGACCCAGGAAGCGCCCATCCACGTCAGCAACGTCATGATTGTGGATCCGTCCGACGGCCGTCCGACCAGGATCGGCTACCGCGTCAACGACGACGGTACGAAGGTGCGGATCTCCCGCCGCACCGGCACCGAGCTGTAGGGATCGAAATGACTACTATCACCGAATCCCGAGTCACCGAACCCCGTCCGTTGCCACGGCTCAAGCTGCGGTATCGCGAGGAGATCGCGTCGGGCCTGCGTGAGCAGTTCCACTACCCGAACGTGATGCAGATTCCGACCGTGGTCAAGGTCGTGGTCAACATGGGTGTCGGCGACGCCGCCCGGGACGCGAAGCTCATCGACGGCGCGTTGCGGGACCTCACAGCGATCACCGGCCAGAAGCCGGCCGTTCGTCGGGCGAAGAAGTCCATCGCGCAGTTCAAGCTGCGGGAGGGCATGCCTATCGGGGCGAAGGTAACCCTGCGTGGTGATCGGATGTGGGAGTTTCTGGACCGGCTCGTGTCGGTAGCCCTCCCGCGTATCCGTGACTTCCGGGGCCTGTCACCGAAGCAGTTCGACGGATCCGGTAACTACACCTTCGGCGTGGTCGAACAGTCGATCTTTCATGAGATCGACATAGACCGTATCGACCGGGTCCGCGGCATGGACATCACGGTTGTCACGACCGCTACCAAGGACGACGAGGGCCGCGCGCTGCTTCGCGGGTTGGGCTTCCCCTTCAAGGAGAACTGATGGTAACCGGTGGTGCGATTGTGGTTTTCGCACCACCGGCGGCCAGAGAGAAGGCATGGCAGGCAGATGGCGAAGAAGGCATTGATTGAAAAGTCGATCCGCAAGCCGAAGTTCGGCGTGCGGGGCTACACCCGTTGTCAGCGATGCGGGCGGCCGCGGTCGGTTTACCGGACGTTCGGTCTGTGCAGGGTATGCCTACGGCAGATGGCGCACCGTGGAGAGCTTCCCGGGATCACCAAGAGCTCGTGGTAGCGGGAAAGTTCCGCTGCTGACTCACACCACCCACCGGTTCGCGGCAGGCCCCGGTCCGATATTCCGGGGAACCGCCACGAGGAAGGCTCCAGCCCCATGACGATGACAGATCCAATTGCGGACATGCTGACCCGTGTCCGCAATGCCAACCGCGCATACCACGATCAGGTGGTGATGCCGAACAGCAAGATCAAAACGCATATTGCCGAGATCCTCCAGCAGGAGGGTTACATCGCCGGATGGCACGTTGAGGAGCCGCCGGAAGGCGCCGTCGGCGCGTCCCTCGTCGTGGAGCTGAAGTACGGCCCGAACCGGGAGCGCTCCATCGCCGGAGTGAAGCGCATCAGTAAGCCGGGCCTGCGGGTCTACGCAAAGGCGACCAACCTGCCCAAGGTGCTCGGCGGCCTCGGCGTGGCGATCATCTCCACGTCATCGGGCCTGCTCACCGACAGGCAGGCCAACAAGCGCAGGGTAGGCGGGGAAGTCCTCGCCTACGTCTGGTAGGGGGTCGCGCGATGTCACGCATTGGACGGCTGCCGATCTCGGTGCCCAGCGGCGTGGATGTGTCCATGGACGGCTCGGCGATCGTCGTCAAGGGGCCCAAGGGGACTCTCAGTCATTCTGTAGTGGAACCGATCACCGTCAGTGCGCAGGACGGTCAACTGCTCGTCACCCGCCCGGACGACGAACGCCGGTCGCGGGCGTTGCACGGTCTGACCCGTTCGCTTGTGGCCAACATGGTCACCGGGGTCACCAGCGGATACTCGAAGGCGCTTGAGATCGTCGGCGTCGGTTACCGCGTTCAGGCTCGGGGCTCGGATCTGGAGTTCGCACTCGGTTTCAGTCACCCGGTCGCGGTGAAGGCACCGGAGGGCATCCGGTTCGAGGTGCAGTCGCCGACGCGTTTTGTCGTTCACGGGATCGACAAGCAGCAGGTCGGTGAGGTGGCAGCCAAGATCCGTCGGCTCCGCAAGCCAGACCCGTACAAGGGCAAGGGTGTGCGGTACCAGGGCGAAGTCGTCCGCCGCAAGGTCGGCAAGTCCGGGAAGTAGGGGAACGGATCATGGCTGTCAGTGTCAGCGCCCAGCGGCGTTCGGCGAAGCTTCGCCGGCACGTGCGGATTCGCAAGAAGATCGCGGGTACACCCGCCCGCCCGCGGCTCGTGGTCACGCGCTCGGCTCGTCACATTTATGCCCAGGTCATCGACGACAGCGCCGGCCACACCCTCGTGTCAGCGTCCACGCTGGACGTGTCGCTGCGTGCCACGGACGGCGACAAGACCGCACAGGCGAAGGCCGTCGGGCAACTCGTCGCCGAGCGTGCCCGGCAAGCGGGAATTGCCGCGGTGGTGTTCGATCGTGGTGGTCGGACCTACCACGGCCGGATAGCCGCGCTCGCGGACGCCGCCAGGGAAGGCGGGCTGGAGTTCTGATGCCCCGCCGTTGGACGCGCGGAAACTCAACGAACAGGGAGATGTACTGATGCCAGGCCAGCAGCGCCGCGGAGGCGGCTCCGGCGGCTCTGACCGTCGGGAACGCCGCGACCGCCAGGGCGGCGGTCCGGCGCAGGACAAGAACGCCTACATCGAGCGTGTCGTCGCCATCAACCGGGTGGCGAAGGTGGTCAAGGGCGGTCGGCGGTTCAGCTTCACCGCACTCGTCGTCGTTGGTGACGCGGACGGCACTGTGGGTGTGGGTTACGGTAAGGCCAAGGAGGTGCCGGCCGCCATCGCCAAAGGCGTTGAGGAGGCCAAGAAGCACTTCTTCAAGGTGCCGCGGATCGGCTCGACGATTCCGCACCCGATCCAGGGCGAGGCTGCGGCCGGAGTCGTGTTGCTCAAGCCGGCCTCGCCGGGTACCGGCGTCATCGCCGGTGGCCCGGTACGCGCGGTGTTGGAGTGCGCGGGTGTTCACGACGTCCTGTCGAAGTCGCTGGGCTCGTCGAACCCGATCAACATCGTGCATGCCACCGTCGCGGCACTACGGGGTCTGATGCGTCCCGAGGAGATCGCGGCACGCCGCGGACTGCCGATCGAGGACGTTGCACCGCCGGCGATGCTGCGGGCCCGGGCGGCCGGGGTCGGTGCGTGATGGCACGCTTGAAGATTACCCAGATCCGCTCCGGCATCGGCGGGACGCGAAACCAGCGTGAGACCCTGCGGACCCTCGGGCTCCGTCGAATCAGAGCCACTACTGTCCGCGATGACCGCCCGGAAGTGCGCGGGATGATCGCAACTGTGACCCATCTCGTTACGGTCGAGGAGGTGGATGAATGAGCAACCTGACCAAGACATCCGAGGTGGAGACGGCGGATGCCGCCCGCGGCCGCGGCCTCAAGA
The DNA here is from genome assembly GCF_963555845.1 of Protofrankia sp. Cas8. NCBI lineage: Bacteria > Bacillati > Actinomycetota > Actinomycetes > Frankiales > Frankiaceae > Protofrankia > Protofrankia sp. Cas8. Next base: position 25,370 of record NZ_CAUVXI010000002.1, read on the forward strand.
TTCACCACCTCAAGCCCGCACCGGGCGCCCACAAGGCCAAGATGCGCGTCGGTCGGGGTGAGGGCTCCAAGGGCAAGACCGCCGGTCGCGGTACGAAGGGGTCGAAGGCGCGCAAGCAGGTCCCGGTCCGCTTCGAGGGCGGCCAGATGCCGCTGCACATGCGCGTGCCCAAGCTCAAGGGATTCAGGAACCGGTTCCGCAAGGAATACCAGGTTGTCAATGTCGCCACTCTCGCCGAGCTGTTCCCGGCGGGCGGTGAGATCAGCGTGGATGACCTGGTCGGTGCTGGTGCGGTGCGCCGCAATGCTCTCGTGAAGGTCCTGGGCGACGGGGAGATCGGCGTGGCCCTTAATGTGAGCGCCCACGCGTTTTCCACCAGCGCCCGGGAGAAGATCCTCGCTGTCGGCGGCAGCGTCGTCGAGCTCTGAGGCTGTGCGGCGCCCCGTGCGACGCCAAGCCCCGTCCGGCGCTTGGCGTCGCACGGGGCTTCCGGCGGCGGGGGAGCCCGGTAGCCGGGGAGCCCGGTAGCCGGGGAGATGCATGATTGTTCCGTCTCCGGTTGCGTCCGACCCACAGTTTTGTAACGATAAGCCAGGTCTGTTCTGAATAATCCGAAAGGCCATGGGCCAACTGGCGCCGCCACTGATCCCGGCGGTGACCGACGGTTGTGCCGGCTCCGGGATCGGCCGTGATGCCGGCGCGCTGGATGCCATCGCTGGCCCATGTCGGGACGAGTGGACCGTCTCTACTGTTACAGTCGGCACACCGTGCACCGCCGGTCCTATGTTCGGTCGGGACAGTCGTCCATCGAGTGCGTTTGCCGTGACGATCAGCAGGAGGAGTCGTGCTCACCGCCTTCACGCGGGCCTTCCGCACGCCTGACCTGCGTAAGAAGCTGCTCTTTACGTTCGGGATCATCGTCCTGTTCCGGATGGGCAGCGTGCTGCCGTCTCCGGGGATCTCAACCAGTGCGATCAACCAGTGCCTGTCCTCCGCGAGCGCCGACAGCCGCAACGTCTACTCGCTGATCAATCTTTTCAGCGGGGGCGCTCTTCTTCAGCTCTCCATCTTTGCGCTGGGGATCATGCCGTACATCACGGCGAGCATCATCATCCAGCTGCTGGTCGTGGTCATTCCGCGTCTCGAACAGCTGAAGAAGGAAGGCACGTCCGGCGAGCAGAAGCTCACGCAGTACACCCGTTATCTGACTATTTCCCTGGGAGTGCTACAGGCGACCGGCATCGTCGCGCTCGCCCGCAGCGGCAACCTCTTCCCCGGCTGTTCCACGCCGATCATCCCGGACACCAGCCTGTTCCGCATCGCGGTCATCGTCATCACCATGACCGCGGGCACCGCCGTCATCATGTGGCTTGGCGAATTGATCACGAGCCGCGGCGTCGGCAACGGAATGTCCCTGTTGATTTTCACGTCGATCGCGGCCGCACTGCCGTCGCAGGGAACGCGGATTCTCCAGGTGGCCGGCGGTGTCGTCTTCAGCCTGATTTGTCTGCTTGGTCTGGCGATCGTCGTGTTTGTGGTGTTTGTCGAGCAGTCACAGCGCCGGATCCCGGTGCAGTACGCCAAGCGGCTGATCGGCCGCAGGATGTACGGCGGTACCTCGACCTATCTGCCAATCAAGGTCAACCAGGCCGGCGTCATACCTGTGATCTTCGCGTCGTCCCTGCTCCAGCTTCCGCAGCTGCTCGGTCAGGTCTGGGGCAACAGGACCTTCCAGGATTTCGAACAGCGCTACCTGGCTCGGGGTGATCATCCCCTCTATCTGATTATCTATGCCGGTCTGATCATTTTCTTCACCTACTTCTACGTGGCCATCACTTTCAACCCGACCGAGGTGGCGGACAACATGAAGAAGTACGGCGGTTTCATCCCTGGAATTCGGCCCGGCCGGCCGACCGCGGAGTACCTCGATCGGGTTCTGTCGAGGATCACCCTCCCGGGTTCGCTCTTCCTCGGCGTCATCACGGTGCTGCCGCTGGCGCTGCTGAACCTCACCAAGCAGCAACCGTTCCCCTTCGCCGGCACCTCGGTACTGATCATTGTGGGGGTGGGGCTGGAGACCGTCAAACAGATCGAAAGCCAGCTCATGCTCCGCAACTACGAAGGTTTCCTGCGGTAGTGCGCCTCGTACTGGTCGGACCGCCGGGTGCGGGCAAGGGCACCCAGGCCGCGTTCATCGCCCAGGCGCGGTCGATCCCCAAGATCTCAACGGGAGACATCTTCCGGGCGAACGTCCGAGAGGGCACTGACCTCGGCGTGCTCGCGAAGCGGTACATGGATGCGGGTGATCTCGTTCCTGATGAGGTCACCATCGCGATGGTCCGAAATCGGCTGGCCGAGGAGGACGCCGCCAAGGGCTTCCTGCTTGATGGGTTCCCGCGCAACGTGCCGCAGGCCGAGGTCCTGGGGCAGCTGCTCGAGGGAATGGGTACGCGCCTGGATGTCGTCCTGGAACTCGTCGTCGACGATGATGAGGTGGTGCGGCGGCTGTCCGGGCGGCGGACCTGCCGTAACTGTGGGCACATCTGGCATGTGGACTTCGATCCACCCGCGGTGGAGGGCGTCTGCGATCGCTGCGGCGGTGAGCTGTTCCAGCGTGACGACGACCGTTCCGACACCGTGCGCCACCGGCTGGAGGTCTACGCCGAACAGACCTCACCCCTGGTGGCCTACTACGCGGCAAAGGGCCTGCTGATCGGTCTCGACGCCACCGGCCCGGTGGACAACGTCACCGATCGTGCGTTGGACGCTCTGCGTCACTATGCCAGCTAGGGTCTGCCGCCCGGATGTTGATGAGTGCGTACGGCGGTCTGGGCGGCGATGGGGCAGGGGCGGTTGGCGGTGCCGGCGTTCTCGGTTGCGGCGCCCGTAGGCGGCGCCGTGCCGATTCGGCAGGCAGACTTGGGCGGGACCGCGGTTTCGGGTCACCCGGCCGAAGGGCACGCGA